>JAJFGM010000818.1 GCA_021776145.1 Kiloniellaceae bacterium
TCCAGTTGAGGTCGGCACCGGCGGAAAAGCTCTTGCCCTTCGCCGCCAACACCAGAGCCCGGACCCGGTCGTCGGACTGAAGTCCGTCAAACGCAGAGGTCGGTTCTTCGATTAATTCCGCGTTGAAGGCGTTGTGCAGATCCGGGCGCGTAAGGGTGATACGCGCCACGCCGTCGTCGCCATTCTCTTCGAGGAAGAAAGGTTGCAGCATGATTTCTATTTACATCCTGAATATGCCAAAGGTGGTGCGTTCGACCGGCGCATTGAGTGCCGCCGAGATAGCCAAGCCTAGGGTCGTACGGGTGTAGACCGGATCGATGATCCCATCGTCCCACAGCCGGGCCGAGGCATAATAGGGGTGCCCCTGACGTTCATATTGCCCAAGAATCGGCGCGCGGAACGCCTCTTCCTCTTCGGCCGGCCAGCTCTCGCCGCGCGCCTCTAGAGCGTCGCGGCGTATGGTCGCCAATACGTTGGCCGCCTGTTCGCCGCCCATGACCGAGATGCGGGCATTCGGCCACATCCACAAGAACCGCGGCGAGTAGGCCCGGCCGCACATACCGTAATTGCCAGCACCAAAGGAACCGCCGATGATGACGGTGAATTTGGGCACGCGGGCGCAGGCCACGGCAGTGACCATTTTGGCCCCGTCCTTGGCGATGCCGCCCACCTCGTACTTCTGGCCAACCATAAAGCCAGTGATGTTCTGCAGGAAAATCAAAGGAATGCCGCGTTGAGCGCAGAGCTCTACGAAGTGCGCGCCCTTGAGGGCCGACTCGGAAAATAGAATACCGTTGTTGGCGACGATGCCGACGGGGTAGCCGTGGATGTGTGCGAAACCGGTCACCAGAGTTTGTCCGTAAAGTGCCTTGAACTCGTCAAACTCGCTGGCGTCGACAAGACGCGCAATGATCTCGCGCACATCGTAGGGTTTTCGTTTGTCCTCCGGCACGACACCGTAGATTTCGTTGGGGTCGTATTTCGGTTCACGCGGCTCCACAACCTCCAGATCGTGGCGCTTGACCCGATTGAGATTGGCGACGATGCGCCGCGCCGTCGCCAACGCCTGGGCGTCGTCGGCGGCGATGTGATCGGTGACGCCGGAAATCCGCGAATGCACTTCCGCGCCGCCCAGATCCTCGGCGGCAACCACCTCGCCCGTCGCCGCCTTTACCAGCGGCGGGCCGGCAAGAAAAATCGTGCCCTGATTGCGAACGATGATGTTTTCGTCGGACATTGCCGGCACATAGGCGCCACCGGCGGTACAGGACCCCATAACGACGGCGATTTGCGGGATACCCTTGGCCGACATGTTCGCTTGGTTGAAAAAGATGCGACCGAAATGCTCGCGGTCCGGAAACACTTCATCCTGGTTGGGCAGGTTGGCGCCACCTGAGTCGACAAGATAGAGACAGGGCAGATGGTTCTGCTCGGCGATTTCCTGCGCCCGCAGGTGCTTCTTGACGGTCACCGGGTAGTAGGTCCCACCTTTTACCGTCGCGTCGTTGGTCACGATGACGCACTCGCGACCCGCAACACGGCCGATACCGGTGATGATGCCTGCCGAGGGCACCTCGCCCTCGTACATGCCGTACGCCGCGAGCTGGGAGAGTTCGAGAAACGGCGAGCCGGTATCAAGCAGCCTGCGAATACGCTCGCGCGGCAGGAGCTTGCCGCGCGCCAGATGTTTTTCCCGCGCGACGGTGCCGCCACCCTGCGCGCTCTCTTCGACACATGCACGCAGATCTTCGACCACCGCGCGATTGGCGGCGTCGTTTCGCGAAAAGTCTTCACTGCGCGGCTTGACCGCAGTCTTCAGCACGCCCATTTGGCCACCAACCTTTGTCTGACACTGATTTTGCCTCGAAGCTGCCAGGATTCGCCAGCCTCAAGCCCGCAACAAGCAAAATTCGTCGCGCGCCTTGACCGTCCCGCCGCCCCACGCACCCGCCCTGGTCGACGCTTACGCAACCTTAACCCCTGTCGCCTAGCTTGGACCTTGAGCAAGACCCTCTGCTTGATGCTCAACCGGCACCAGGAGCCACGCAATGCCCTATGTCGCCCGAGACGAGGCGGGAGCCATCGTTAGCGTTTCGAAGAACAGGACCGACTCGACCAGCGAGCACCTGACCGCCGAGGACCACGAACTGATCGCTTTCCTTAGGCGTAACGGAAGCGACGAGCTTCTGCACACGGAATTCGACGCCAGCGACCGCGAGTTCGTGCGTGTCATCGAAGACGTCATTGCCGTTTTGATCGACAAGGGTGTCTTGATGATGACCGATCTGCCCATCGCGGCGCAGAACAAATTGATGCGCCGCTATACGCTGCGCAGCAAGATGACCGATCTCGGCGGCATCGTCGACCAAGAGGACTCGCTTCTCTGAACGGCCGCTTGCATCTGTCGCGGCCAGAAGTCCGCAGCGTATGCAGGCTTGCAGAAAACGACATAAATATGTATGCGTTCGTGAGATCACATTGCTCATGACGCGCCCATGCCATCCACGCCGCCGCACCCGATTAAAACCCAAGCCCCGAAGCCGCGAATCGTGCAGTTTCGCAACAGGCGGTATTCGGTGCGCCTGGAGCCGATCTATTGGCAAGTCCTGGAAACCCTGGCTAAAAGGCAGGGCAAACGACTGGGACAGTTCGTCGCCGACTTGGCCGAGGCCTTCACAGGGCAGAACTTCTCGTCCTTCTTGCGTGTGCATTGCATGCTTGAAACGGAAAAGGAGCTGGCGGCCCATCACCTCGACGCCGCGCACCCCGGCCTTCTGAACGTTGTCGCCGCCTGCCCAGCCCCGGGCCTGGTGCTGTCGCGATTCCGTACGGTTATTGGATTCAACGACGCCTTTGCTGAATGGTTGGGGCCGGTCGACGTGGCCCTCACCGGCGCTGAATTGACGTCGATTGTCCAGGTCCGCACTCAAGCCCCGCTCAACGCGGTTTGGCAAGGGATGGTGCAGGGCGAACAGGCGAGCGCCGACGCGCGCATTCTCTATGTCGTGCCGGGTCGGGTGAATGCCGCCAAGGCTAGGATTTTGGCCCTGCATTCCGCGGACGGCGAAGAGTTCTACGCCGTCATGTGGTTGACGGTCTCGGGCCCGGTCGCGACTGGCCGACTGCCGGTCGCTGCCACGCTCGCACAAAACCGCTCGCGCGGTTAGAAATCGGATCAAGGGTCGAAAGCGACCGCCCTTTGGTGATCCACGCCAATCTCGCCCGGACGCAATTAATAAAAAACGCCGCTTTCGCGGCGCTCAACTCGGTTACTCAGGCGACACCAAGCCTATCTTATCTCGATATTGCCCGTGATAACGAGATCGCCGGCGCTATAGACAGTGACCCCGCTTTCGAAGCTGTAATAGGTGTGCCCCGCGACGTTGACACCGCTTGCCGTGACATATTCCTCGACTATTCCGACGGCAGCGACTTTTTCGCTGGTCACCAGGTTGACGGGCAAGTCTTCGCCGGCAAAAAGCACGATATCGCCAGCCGAGTCCGGCAGCAGGTCCGCTAGTTCCAGTAGCATGGTCTCGGATTCGAACAGAGCCGCATCGACGGCCACGCCGTCCAAATCGCTCGACAGCAAGGTCTCGAAACCGTCGTTCGGTGGTATAACCGGCATCATCAATACTTCCGGCTCCGCTATAAGCGGTGCGCTGCTGATCAGTTCCGCGTCCTGCAGATCCTTAGCCATGCTCTGCCTACCTGGGTCAGCTCCATGAAAACCGATGGCCAGAGTAGATAAAATTCATCCCAAAAACAAGAGGGATTTTAAATGACCGCGCAGAAATAATTAACCATAGGGTCATTTTTGGATATTTTTACTTAGAAAATATAGACGGCCTTGAGAGTAATACTCTCATACTAATTTTCAATACCATTTATTATTTAAACATATCGCAGATACTCCGCGACAAAACAGAAATAAGATATAATTCATGATCGACTGGATCGTTTGACACTGAAATCGGGTCCGGTCGATGACAAACGTTGTGCAAAAAAAAACGGCGCCGGAAATGGCGCCGTAAATTTGTTGTTGATAACTGACCCTAGAGCAATATCCGACCAGGTTGAACCACAAAGGTTCAACCTGGTCGGATCAAAATTGCTCTACACATTAACGAGTTAGAGTGTCTATATCCGTTCACTTGGATCGCTAAAAGCGATTCCAAGTGAACGGATGACGCTCTAGTCGTCGAGCAGCCCTTCTTGCCAGGACTTATGCTCTACGACCGCCTGCTCGGGCGGAACGATATCAAGTGTTTTCATCAGCATGCCGGCGACCGCCAGGATTCGGTAGGAAGCCAGCATCTCGTTGGTTTGCGCCGTCACCAGTTCACCCTTCGATACAAAGAGCTCGTTTTCGGCGTCAAGCACGTCCAGCAGCGTACGCTGCGCAACCTCGAACTGATCGCGATAGGCGTCGCGGGTGTCGGTCGAGAACTGTACTGCAGCTTCCAGGTCGATAACCGACTGCCGGCTGGCCTCAAGGGCGAACCACGAACTGCGCATCTCGCGTTCCGAGTCGAGCTGTGAGCGCAGGCGCCTGTTCTTGCTCTCGCTGACCCGCGACAAAGCTTCCTGACGCGCCGCCCGATCAATGCCGCCGCGGAACAGGTTCCATCGCAACTGCAGTATGACCTGATTGTTGAACTCGTAGGTATCCAGAGCTGTCGTTCCGTCGCTGTACGCCGACTGCGCCTCCAGCGAAACGCTGGGATATAGCGGCGCTTCCGACAACTCGACCTCGGCCACGGCGGTCCGCACATCGGCTTCGAATATCTTGGTGGTCAAGTTGTTGCGGATGGCCATTTCGTGCGCGGCGTCGAGGTCTTCCGGCAGGGCGTCGGCCGGCGATTCCGGCGAGGCCAAACTGTCTGGAAAAGCGCCGACTATGCGGGTAAAGGTCGCTTCGGCATCGCGCAACTGGTTGTAGTTGTCCGTCAAGGTCGCACGCGCCCGAGACACACGGGTCTGGGTCTGCGATACGTCGGCCCGGCTGCCGCCGCCGCCTTCCAGGCGCGCTTGGATTGAATCGAGGATGTCGAGGTGGATCTGGAGATTCTCTTGCGCCAGGCGCACGAGTTCACGTGTCCGCAGAACTTCCAAATAGGACCCCACGGCGTCCAGGGAGAGAATTTCCGAGTTCTCCCGGACTCGGTTGGCGGCCGATTCGACACGCGACTTCTCGCGGTCGACGGTCGCGCCGGCCTCGAACCCGTCAAACAGTCGCTGCTGCAAGGTCAGGCTCGCCTCTTGCCGATCCTGTGCCTGGGTTTTTCCGCCCGTGGCGTTGGCACGCGAGGTGCTGTCGTTGATCCAGTTCTGCCCATAGCCTGTCGCGAAATCGAGTTGCGGCAAATAAAGGCCGCGCGCCTGCCGGAGTTCTTGATCGACGGCTTCGCGGTTGCTTGCGACGATGCCGATGTCGGGATTGTTGGCGATGGCCTGTTCGATGGCGTCTTCAAGCGTCATGGCGCTCGCCGGCAAGACCAACGGCAATACCAGGGCGCCGCCAAGGAGCGCTGATTTCAGACTATTCTCGAACGAGCTGCGAGACCAGCGCATGCCAGTGTCCCCCCAAAGAAAACAAACGTGCTGTGCATGTCAGAAAAACAATGCGTTACAGAACCGAACTGATAAACGCCCTGACCATTGAAGTAAACGACTTTTACCTTGTTTGCGAATAACCTGTCAACGTGACGCAGTGCCGCACAAATGCCGCGTCCAAGCCGTCGCACTCGCCTAGTGGCCGCCGTCAATTCGCCCCTTTGCCGAGTGGGTCGAACTCCCGCCAAGGCCTGGTATCGCATGTCGACCGATCGGCTCAACTCCTGTCGTGCCTACGCCGGAGCCAAGGCTTTGCACGAAGTCATCGTACCGATGATTGCTTGATTCGCGGCTATGGACGCCCTAATACAAATTGAACAAAACGAGGTGCTTAGTCTTCGCAGCGGTAGTTCGGAACTGTTTGTCGGGCAGCGAAATAAAGAAGCGGCGTTATTTTTTCGTTAATCTTGCCTGGCCCACGGGATCGTCGCGAGGACTTGCCACCAACAGGCCCGCAAGTGATCGATCGAGGCGTACAATTGACCGGGGACTCGATCAACCGGGGCGATCGATCAACCGGGGCCATCGATCAACCGGGGCCATCGATTGACCGAGGCCATCGATTGACCAGCCAAGCCAGATTTCGCGCCGGTAGCGTGTAGCGCCCCGATCGTGCCGCCGCCATTGTCGGCCGCCGATCGGCAAGAACATTCAATTAATCTTAATGTTCTGCTAGCTCTAATTCATTAACCCTTTTCCAAAGAGTTTCCGCTATATGATGTCGGAGAGATATTTTCATGAAATTTCAGAGAGTTAAAGAAGTTCGACTAGAAAAAACGTGACGCCCAGACGACGCCCAAATCCAGCGCGGCACCGACAAGAAAAGCACGTTCTGATATAGAGAAAGCAAACCAACGGAATGGCTAACTGGAACAAGCCTGAAAGCGCGCAAGCGAGAGGCACGACAACAGACGGCATGATCGACACACCTTCACCCCCCGGCAGCGACACAGCCAAACCGGCCGCAATTCAACCCACCGAGGTCCTGGAGAGCGCGGGACAGGATGCCGATTGGCACATCGCGCCCTCCGCCATCGATTTCGAAGACCCATTGCTTTCCTGCATCTCGATGCTCTCGAGTCTATTGCAACAGCCAATCTCGACCGCTGCCTTGCGCGCCGGCCTGCCGCAAGCCGAAGGGCGCTTCAGCCCCGAACTCGCGGTGCGCGCCGCCGAGCGCGCCGGTCTTGGCGCGCGCATCATGCGCCGCCCGATGATCCGCCGCATTCTGCCGGTCACCTTACCGTGCGTTCTGCTGCTCAAGGGCGGCAAAGCCTGTATCCTGCTGAACTTCGTCGGCAAGACGGAGCTTGAGGTCATCGTTCCCGAGGGCGGCGGCAACAAGAAGCGAATCGATGCCAAAGCGCTGGACGAGCAGTACAGCGGCTATGCCATCTTTGCCCGGCCGGAGTT
>JAJFGM010000819.1 GCA_021776145.1 Kiloniellaceae bacterium
CGCCGGCCTGCGGCGCGCCGGCGGTAAACTGACCGCCTCTTCGCGCTCGACTTGAACGCTGCAGTCGCTGTGATACATTCGCGCCGAATTCGCGGCGATTGCCGCGGAGTCGGGGGGACCGCTGCCGGTTTTGGCCTTTCACGGATTGTTTGGAATTGGCGGCTAAAAACACAAGGCGGCCATCACCTGGCCCCAACGTGCAAGTGCCTGGATTTTATGCCAAAAAAATATCTCTTCTTGGCCATAAAGATCGCCATCACGGTCGGCATGCTTGGCTTGGTGCTGCGCACCATCGACTTCGACAGTGCCGTCCAGCGCCTGGCCCAGGCCGACCTCGCCCTTCTGCTGCTGGCATCCCTGGCGGTCGCCTTCCAAGGCATCATCGTCGTGTCGTTGCGCTGGTCGCGCGTGTTAGCGGTGATTGACAGCAGCCCACCGCTGCCGCAGATCCTGCACATGACGACTATCAGCATTTTCTTCAATCAGATCCTGCCGTCGACGGTGGGCGGCGACGGCATTCGCATGTGGCTTCTCACGCGGCTGGATAGACCGGTCGGCATCGCTGTGCGATCGGTGCTGATGGACCGTATTTTCGGGCTCTTCGCGATGCTCATTTTGGCCTGCATCGGCGCCGCCTATTTGTTGCAATCCGACCCCAGCCCGGCACCGATGTGGATCGTTCTCGCCATCGGCGTGACGGGCCTGCTCTGCCTTGTGGCCTCGCCAATTCTGGGCGCGCTTCTGACCTGGCTGCCCAGCCAGCGGCTGCGTCAAACGATCGACGCCATCGCTGTCGAAGTGCGGGCCATCGCCAAGGACCGGCTCGGGTTGAGCTATATGATTTTGCTGTCGGTTGTAGGCCAACTGTCGGTTTGTCTGGCTGTCTGGGCTCTGGCGCGCAGCCTGGATATCGACACGGGTTTGCTGGCCGTCGCCGCCGTCCTGCCCGGCGTGTTCCTAATCTCGACGGTGCCGCTCTCGATCGCCGGCTGGGGCCTGCGCGAAGGTGCCATGGTCATCGGTCTCGCCCAGATCGGCGTCGCCGCCGGGGACGCCGCGCTGGTGTCGGTGTTCTATGGCCTGCTTCTGTTGGCGCTCGGCTTGATCGGCGGATTGGCCTGGCTGCTGTCCGGCAGCCTGCGCGCCTCGCGGCGCGAGCACGAAGCCCAGGATATGGCCGGATGACGGCAACAGGGGGCGGGCCTTGATCACGCTGTCGTGGGGCGCAGGCCTCGCCGCGCTGGCCTTCCTGGTGCATGCGGCCGTGTGGCGCGCGGCGGCGCCGAAGAACTCCGGTGTCGCCCTTCTTTCGGTCTTTGCCCTGACCTTCATCGTCGGCTGGGCCGGTGTTTGGGCGGCCAGCCTCGCCTTGCCGAACATGGCGGCTTGGCTTCCCAACGGTCCCTTGGGCTTCCTCCACATCTGCGTCGTCTATGGCGCGCTGACCAGCGCCTATGTCATGACCTACCCGGCGGTCGAGGTCGAAAGCCCGTCGCTGGTCATTTCCGAACTGGTCGCGGGTAACGGCGACGACGGACTTTCGGTCGAGGGCCTCTACCGCGAGCTCAACGACGATCTGCTGTTTTGGCCACGCGTCCGCAACCTGCTCGACGAGAAAGCCGTGGTTCTGGACGAGGGGCGCTACCGCACCACCGCCAAGGGCGCCTTCATCGCCCGGCTGTTCAACGCCTACCGGGCACTGCTCGGCGCCACGGACCGCGGGGGCTGAGCCGCATGGCGCAGGACACCATCGCCGATGCCCTTGCCATCATGGCCGCGCCGGTCGGCCTGCTTGGCCAAATGGCCGGCCACCTGCTGGCCGCCCGGCTGCGACCAGGCCTGGGTATCCTGCGGGCGTTTTTCGCCGGCTTCCCTTGTGCTCTCGCCGTTTTCACCGCCTACGAGGCCTTGTGTTTGGCGCTACGGCCGACCGCCGACGCCTGGTCGGCACTGGCCGACCTCCTGGCGTTCCTGGCGCTGTGTTACACCTACTTCCACTTCGCCAATATGAGCTACGGCGCCCGGCGCATCCGCCTGTTGCGAGAGATCCATGCCGCGCCACGTGGTCTGACAAAAGACGAACTGCTGGCCCGCTACAACGCCCGCGAAATGCTCGACAACCGCCTCGACCGCCTGGTCGCCAGCCGACAGCTGCGAGTCGACGCCGGCCGCGTCTTTGGCGGGCGGTCGGCGGTGCGTGGCATGGCAGCCTGTCTGGCGCTGCTTAAGCTGGTGATCTTTGGCGGCCGGGAACGCAGCGACCTACCGCAGGGGATCGAGGCCCTGCGCAAGGCCGTCGCCGAACCGCGTCGCGAGGCGTGACGGCTGTCTTGACGTGCCGGCGGCCTTTACGGCGCGCTTCCTCGAAATGCGAAGCCGGCCGCTTCAACGCGCGGCATGGCGGCCCGCCCTACTCGGCAGCGGGGCTTTGCGCCGTCTTGCCGTCGCTGGACAGTTTGCCGCCCGGCAGGAAGTCGGCCAACGCCGGCGCGTCGGTATAGGTGACGTTGAAACTGCCGGTTGACTTGCGCTCGTCGCGGGCCTGCTTAAGCAGGATGGTCTTTTTCTTGGTTTCGACCTTGTCCCAATCGACGGTCACGTAGGCCTCGGGATCGTATTCGACAATCCGTCCGCGCTTTTTCATCGCCGGATTGAGCGTCGTCATCAGCCATTCCGAGACCTTCAGCGGCAACGCGGTGATGACGATGTTGGTGACCAGATAGACACCGATCTTCGACATTTCGAAAAGCTCGCGCGGCTTGCGATACCACTTCTCGGGCAGCATGAACCAGCCTATGCCCTTGGTGTGGCCGAAGATGGCCGCGATCGAAGTCCAGTTCACATAGGACTTGAGATTATACTTGATGATGTCGCGCTTCAGCTCCCACTCCGAGCAGGTCTCGGGCACGTAGGGCAGCGGCGTTTTGTCGAAGATGCTTGAGGTCATCGCCAGCACGGAGTCGAAGTTGCTCCAGTTCTCCGTCGCCTCGACGCGGCCCGAGTCCTTCAACTCGTTCCACAGCGGCGTGCCGGGATAGGGAATGAGATTGTTGTATTTGGTCGCCACCACGTTGGCGTCCATGACCACGTTGTAGCTATCTTCGCGATCCTTGGCCGTTTCCGTCGGCAAACCGAAGATCATGAACAGCGAAACATCGATGCCGTACTTCCTGCACAGCTCGGTGGTTTCCATGTGGCAATCGACGGTCTCGTCCTTGCGGATCAAGTCGGCGAGCCGTTGCACGCCGGTTTCCATGCCAAAACCCATATGGGTGAATCCGGACTCCGACATGTGCCGCACCAGATCCTCGCCGCCATGGTGCAGCACGTTGTCGGCGCGGGTCTGCACCGAAAGCGCGACCTTCTCGTGCAGACCACGTTCGACGATCATGTCGCAAAGGTCATGCACGCGGCGCGCCTTGAGGCAGAAGTTATCGTCGTAAAAGACGATGGCCTTCTGGTTGTACTTATTGACCAATAAGTCGAGCGACTCGACGATCTTCTCAGCCGATTGATAACGATAGGTGGTGCCCGTCAAGAGCCGCTGGCTGCAATAGGAACAGCGATAGGGGCAGCCACGCGACGTCGTCAGAAACCCCATATCGTACTTCGGGTTCTCGAACAGATGGTAGGGGAAGGTCGGAATGTCGTTGATATCGGGAATCAGCGGCGCTTCCGGGTTGTTGTGGATGATGCCGCCGCGCAGGAAAGAGATGCCAAGAATGTTCTCGGAATCGCGCTCGCCGCGGATGGCGCGGTAGAGCTGCAACATCACCTCTTCGCCCTCGCCGCGCACGACGTAGTCGACATTGCCGGTGGCCAGGGACTCTTCCGGCAGCGTGGTCGGGTGCAGGCCGCCGAATACGACGGTGGAATCCGGGAACTCGCGCTTGATCATGGCCGCGATCTGGTATCCGCGACCGACGTGCGCGGTCAGACAGCTGACACCGAATACGTAGGGTTTTTCCAATCCCTGAACCGCATCGCGCAGCACCGACGGCGTGATATCGAGGAGCTCTTCGTCGAGCACCGCGCATTTGATCTCGTGCTTTTCCAGATAGGCTGCGATGCAGCCTATGGCGACCGGAATGCCGACGGGAACGTATCGCGACAGAAAGCCGCCAAACTTCGCCGTGGCCGGGTTGATCAAAAGCATGCCGAAATCTCCAATGGAAGCGCGCAACGACTAAAGTAAACCGACGAAAGCTGGATTTACCGAAACATAGTTGTTTCGAGTCGCGATAACAACCAATTCGAACAGATCCAGGTTGCCTTTTCGTTAGCAAAATGTGTCGGCATTTCAACAATTTCCAAAGGGATTTAGGGGAAGTTGCGGATAAACTCCCTGAACGGCCAGCATCGCTGCCGCAGAAGCCTTCAATCGCCGCTAAATCGTCGTGCAAACCGGCCCTCGCGGCGACGCACAGTGAGCTTGTCATCGCATCCGCAGACGTCTAGTACTGTCCAGCGGGATTATAGAGGCTACTTGGCAGAGCTTCCCAGCCCCCGGTCGAGGTGCCGGAACGGCAACGAGACTTAGAAACCAGACAGTGGCGCAAAACGAAGCAATCCAGATGATGCCAGACGACCCGCCGGTTGCCCGCGCACCCGAGTTCAGTTTCGTCGTGCCTTGTTACAACGAAGGCCCGAACCTCGAACCCTCGGTCGCGGAGATCGAGAAAGCCGCGTTGCAGGCCGACCTCGACGGCTTCGAGATCATTCTCGTCAACGACTGCAGCGCCGACGAGACCGGCGACAAGATCAATCAACTGGCTGCCGAAAGGCCGCATATCCGGGCCATTCACAACAGCCGCAATCTCAATCTTGGTGGGGCCTACAAGGCCGGAATCGCGGCCGCCACGGGAACCTACGTGATGATGGTCCCTGGTGACAATTCGCATCCGGCACACGGCATTCTGCCGATCATACGCGCCGCCGGCAAAACCGACATGGTCCTGCCCTACCCGATAAATCCGGAAGCCCGTACGTTGTTCCGCCGCTTCATGTCGCGCAGCTTCATCATCGTCAACAACGTCCTGTTCCGCAACCGCGTGCCCTATTACAACGGGCTTGTCGTTCACAAGACGCAGCTCTTGCATCAGATTCCCATCGTGACCAACAGCTTCGCCTATCAGGCCGAAGCCGTGGTTCGCTTGCTGAAGCGCGGCGCCGACTACAGCACCGTCGGCGTCGAGATCGTCGAACGCGAAGTTGGCCTTACCAGCGCCTTTCGGCCGCGCAACATCTATACGACGGTCATGGCGGTCCTGGTTCTGCGTTGGCGGCTCTTGTGGCGCAAACGTTTCCCCAAGCTCAAGCGCCCCGAGAATACGCCCTGACCCGAGAACACACCCGGAAGTGCGTTACGCGCGTGCCTCGACCGGATTCGCGCGCGTTCGAAGCCGCCCGAGCAAAAGCGCCAGCAAGGCGACCAGGGGCGTCGCCCAAAACAGGCCGAGGGCGACAATAAAGGCCGTCGGGCGAAAACTCAGCACGACCTTCTGCCGTCCGGCCGCGAGCGGCACGGCCTTGAACAGGCCGTTGGCCAGAAACACCGGTTCCTCGCGCCCGTCGACCCGGGCCCGCCATCCGCTGTGGTGGGCGTCGGCGACATAGAGGAAACCGGGCCGCGGCGCGGTGACGTCGAGCACCAGCCGATTGGGCGCGTATTCGACGGCCTCGGCCTTGAAGGCCGCAGCCTGCGCGCCCGCCGACCGTGCCTTTAATCGAGTCACAAAAGGCGCGGCCCGACGCTCCAGGAAGACCGCCCGTTCGAGCAGCGCAAGTGCTTCGGCCCGTGTCCCATGCGCCAGGACGCCGAGCGGATCATCGCTCAGGATAGCCGCATCGGCCGATCGAAACTCGATCAGCGGTCGGCCAATGGACAACAGACGCCGGCGCAGCGCGGCATCGAGATCCGAATGCACAAGCGCCTGGAACCGGCGCGGCACGATGGAACTGTTCCAGCGACGGCCCTCGAAAACGCGGGTGAAGAAACCGAGATCCTCGCTTGGCGGCGCGCCGATTGCGCCACTGCTGATTTCCAGTTGCGACAGCCGCACGGTCGCATCGGCGGTGGGCGCGACCGCAAGTCGCAGGACGGCGTCGCTCAGCCCGGTGACCTCGAAGACCACCCGCGCCCAACCGCCGATGCTCTGCAGGGTGCGGCGTTCGGTTCGCCGCGCCGTAACCAGGGCCAGTTCCACGCTATTGCGAACCGAGCTGTCGTTCTTCACCCACACCGCCAGCCATAGCCGGTGCGCCTTCGGGGCGGGAAGGTTCGAAAGCGGAATTTCGGCCACACTCGGTCCATCCGAACGCGGCGTCACGAGCAGGTTTCCGACAGCTTCGCCCGGCTCGGCCGGCTTCACGGTAAAGCCGTCACCTTGCGCTTTGGGATGCAGCGCCAAATGCGCCCAACCGGGCAGAGGCGCCGACGCGAAATAGGCGGCGTCCTCCTGGGCATCGAGCATCACCGGGGTAAAGGCGGCGGCGCGGCGGGCCATGACTTCGACGTAGCGCGGCAGCTGGCCACCAGGCGGGCGGGCGCGTTGGGAGGGGATCACCGCCGCCGTGCGCGTATCCGGCCACCGCGGCGGCGCGGGGTTGGCCGCGACCAGGGGGTCCAAATCGGGACGCGGCGCCGTCCACAGACGGTCGGCGTGCAATAGATAGAGGAACAGATCGGCGCAGAGGAAAACGAGCAAAAGCCAGGCGATGGCGTCGCCCGACACCTTCAGGCGGTGGCGCAGAAACGCGGCAAGCATAATCGGCAGAACCAGCAACAGGCCAATATCGAACGCCAGATCGAGACGCTCGCGGGCAAGGCCCAGCAACAGGATCACCTGGACCGAGAGCAAGGCAAAGAACAAGCCGGCGCGACCCAGGTCGCGGGCCAGCAATAGCGTCAAGAGCAGCCAGGCGGCCAACCACGGAAGCTCGCCCGGCAGAGTATCGACAGCCGTCGGCGCAACGCTTGCCGCCAGGATGAAGTATCCGAACGTAACACTGGCCGGCAAATAGAAAAGGAAAGCAATGAGATCGGCGCGGCCGGCCAGGCCGGATGGCGCGTTCTGGGGCGGTTTCTGGGGCGCGCTCTGGCGCGCGCCAGACGTCGAGCGCAGGGGAGCAAACACGCCGCGCTTCAGCGCCTGGATCAAGTCTTGGCCAGCGAAAAGCCGTCCCAGCAGACCATCGAAGGCCGCTCCCCGCAGCCCGGTGCCGTTAAGCAGGGCATTGCCACCAAGGACAAAGAAATAGAGCAGCGAGAGAGCGACGAGGTCGACGTAGTGGTGCGTATGGCGGTTGAACCAGGTCGGCGGGAAAAATTGGTAGAGCAGCCAGAACAGACCGCCGGCGGGCCCGAGAAACAGGAGCCCGAAGCCGGCACCGAGAAAGGCCCAGAGGCGTTTGTAGATATGGCGCCCGGCAAAGAGGCCATAGAGCGCGATGACGAAGACCAGCATGCCGACATAAAAGAGCGCTTCCGAGGGATAGCCGAAACTGCGTTGATGCGGCTGTTTGCCAACCACGCGGTTGCCCTCGGGCGCCAGCGAGAGGGCAATATCCCAGGGCGATCCGAAGCTGCCGGTATAGCGGATCAGCGAGAAGGGCATGATCAATGGGTCGTCGGCGCGACTCACCGGTCCGGGCTCGATCTGTGGCGGCGATTGCAGCGGCAGCCGGCCGCTGTAGTCGAAATCGACTTCGCGGGCCGAGACTGAATAGTCGCCCTGCTGTGACAGCATCACCAGGTTCGGCGCCAGCATCACCAGGACGACCGCCGAGAAGGCGGCAATGCGCAGCCAGACCGCGACGCTGGCAAGGACCTTGAGGGCCGCCGTGCGATGCATCAACAAGGCGCCGGCGAGGAACAGGAATGCCGCCGTAAGCACCGCGACGAAAAAATACGATTGCAGGCTGAAGCCGACCGCCAGCGCCAGGCCGATCCAGTTGCCCCAACGCCGTTCGCCGCCGCCAAGGATGCGAAACAGAAAGTAGAGGGCGAACGGCACGGTCAGGCTCTGGAAGACCATGCCGTTCTGCTGGAAGGCGACCAGCAGGAACGAGGACCACAGCAGAATCGGAATGAGCGACAGGCGCAGCACCAGATACTCGCACCACTGGCGCAACAACAGATAGCTGCCGAACGATGTAATCAGGGCCAGGACCAGAAGGTGCCAGTTGGCCAGGGTGACGAGGTCGCGGGTGAAAAACTGTCCGACGGCCAGGGTCACAAACGCGGCCGGATCCAAAAGCCGCAGGTGCAGGAGCATCGGATAGAAGGGTTCGCCGCCGTGCGAAAAGGGATTCCACAACGGCAGGCTGCCGTTCAGCAGGCTGCCGGCGAAGTAGTGATAGATCGGCAGCAGCCAATAGAGATTGTCGTGGCTGGCGGCACCGCGTCCGAGCAACAGCGCATCGCGCATAACGAAGACAAGCACGCCAAGGCAAATTGCCGCGGCCAGGAGTTCCGCAAGGAGAGATCGTCGTTGGGCGCTCACGCTCGCCGCCCCCAAATCGATTGTCCCCTAACGCCCGCCCTACGTTCTATCCAGAGCTCTGGCGGCACCCTGTCGAACCGCGGTCGACGCCCAATTGCGGTCGCCGACCGCCGCCTTGTTAAATGAAGTCCAGGTGCTGCGGTAATTCCTGCCCGCTGAGATCGGGCAACACGGTCTGGCCCTTTTGGTACTTATCCAGGTACTCGTTGACCTTGTGCTGCAGACACAGCGACCCGCACATGCTTTGAGCGTTGAAATCAGGCGAAGCGATATAGTTCATCACCTCCCAATACTGATCCGACTCCCAGATGTCCTTGAAGCGCTGATCGCAGATGTTGCCGATGTGGAACTTCTTGTAGCGCTCGTTGAACAGCATGCCGCAAGGCGCCACCAGACCCGAGCCTGAAAGCTGGATCATGAAGGGCGCGCCGTAGCAACGCTGGTAGCTGCGCGTGCCCTCGGCTTCGATCTTCGACCACTTGACCGTGACCTGATACTCGTCGTCGGACATGGCTTCGGCTTCGCGGAGTTTGTCGTAGAGCGGCTTGTAGCCGCTGTAGTCGACGCCGAGGTCGCCGTCCTCGTTGTCCGAGCAGTGTTTGATGACGAGATAGTCGGGCCGCAGTTCCTTGCCGAGGCGCGCCAACGGCAAGATCTGGTCCTCGTATTCCGGCATCAGCACCATCTGCAGTCCGATGGTCACCGGCAGGTTGTCGCGCTTCTTGATTTCCACCATGTCTCGGATGTTCTGGCAGACCCGATCGAACCAGTGCTCCTTGACACCCATGATTTCGGCATAACGCTCACGCTCGCCGGCGGAAATGTTGATGCGCAAATAGGTCAGCGACGGCAAGACCTCTTCCAGCTTGCGCTTGTTGAGTACGAAGCCGTTGGTGCCGACGGCCATGGACAGGCCAAGTTCGTGTCCCTTTACGCAGGCATCGACGAATACCGGCGAAATCGTGCTTTCGCCGTCGGAAACGAACGAGACGCCCTTGACCCCGATTTCGGCGGCGTCCTCGAGAAAATCGAAGATCACCTGGCGATTGATCACCTTGCGGTCATTCTCCTGCAGCATGGCATAACAATAATGGCAGGCGAAGTTGCAGGCCCGCGTCAAGGCCATGTCGATGGTGATCGGCGCGATGCGTTCGCCGCGCTCCCACGCCTTGATGCGCTCTTGATGCCAAGCGATCTTGGTGCCGTCGAGAATCAGCTCGGTGTGGTCGGTCATCCCGGTCATTGGGTGTCTTTCCTTTGTTTCCGCGCAGATCTCTAGAGCCGCCGGATGCGGTTGGTATCTTTCATCTCTGCCATATAGAACTCCAGGCGCTGGCCGGTAACGTTGCGCACTTTTCGTTCCAAGTCCATGATCAGAGACGGTTTTTCGTCGTGCCCGATGTGTTCGGCAAAGGCGATGATCACCCGCGACCCGTTTTCGATGTCGGTCAGGTAAAGATCGTCCTTGTCTTGTTCTCGTTCGCTTAGAAACTCGACGAGCAGCGGCTTGAGTCGGGCCGCCTGGTCCTCGAGCGGAAGTTTCAGCCAGTCCTTCGAAAAGACCGGATTCCAGAAATTCTCGACGTCATGGTCACCGCTGGCATCCTGATAACTTTCGTGGATCTTGCGGATCAACCGCACCGGTCGCCGGAAAATCGGGTCGGCGTTGCCGGGCGTCAGGATTCCCCGCGCCGGCCGTGGCTGGCTGGAATCGCGAAGGCGTTCCGTCAAGTGGATGCCGGCATGGTCGGCCGCTTCCTGGATCGGCAGGCCAACGAGCAGCGCGCAAAAGGTATCCATCACGCCACGCTCGGCCAAATCTTCGACGCCGCTGTGTACGGCCTCGACGATCTTGCGCTTTTTCAGCCGCAGTTGCAAATGGACGCCACCGTCCTCGGCCTCGTAGAGCGCAAGGTTCTGGGCGGCTTCGTGCGGAACCGCCTCGAGGCGGCCTTCTAGTCGCACGTCACGGCTCGCGGCCGCGATGGCCGCGCGAAATACCGGCGCCACTGTGTCAATTGCCATAGCCATCCTAGGTCCAGCTCACCTTGATCAAGACTCCGTCTTCGGCAGGCAGCATCTGGGCTTCACCGATCTCCGCCAGATAACCGCCGAGTTCTTTCCGCTGCGCGGCGTCGAGGGTCGAGTCCGCGACCTGGATCGCAATTTCGTCGCGACCGAAGGTCTCGGCGGCTTCGACCATGTTGAGGATGCTCTTGACCGGATTGTCGTCCGGCACCCACATCTCGAGGTACTCGGCTTCGGCGCCGTGTCCTCGCAACTTGGTCACCAAGGCCGCCTCGAAGGCTTCGACAAGGTCCTCGTAGTTCAACACCGACATGCCAGGGTTCCCGTCTTCCATTCATCGCGCACGTTGGCGGGAAAGATAAGCCCGGAGTCCACAGGCAACCACCGATTACGGCACTCCAGGTCTGGCGCTTCTGCTCCCATACTTGATCGAAATCGTCAAGGTTTCATTACCCCTTTGCATTCGTCGAAACTTTGCCACAGAGGCGATTTACTTGCGCCGAGGCGAACTTTTGCGGCGCGAAGCCTGCATTAATACCTAGACCAGGCGTTTTGGCTTTCTATGGACGGCGAATTCGACTAATCGTGCCGTCACGGCAGAAACGCACTCCGAAATTATCAGGCTCATCCGCAACTCATGACCGCCAACGATCAGGCCCTGGACCCAGCGGCGCACGCCGGTGACGACGCTGTGGAGCAGCGCCCCCGGCCCGACCGCGAGACCGGCGCCAGCGCGCCGCAGTGCTGTTTCATTTGCCAGTCCCGCGATATCGCGCTGCATCGGTCAGCCGTGAGTTTCAGTATCTATCGCTGCGCCGCCTGCAATCTTCTGTGGGTCGGCGAAGAGGTGACCACCGAAGAGCTCGCCGCTTTTTATGGCGAAGACTATTACGAAAGCGAAAGCGAGTTCGGTTACCTCGGCCTGGAATACGACCGGATGGAGCCACTGCACCGGCGCAATGCCAGGGCGTTGCTGAAGGCCTGCGAAAAGATCATGCCGCTGCGCCGGCGGCGTGTGCTCGATGTCGGTTGCGGGTATGGATTTTTCCTGCACGAGGCGCGCGAGACTTTCGGCGCCGAGGTCGTGGGCGTCGAAATCAGCCAGCACGCCCAGACCTATGCGCGCCAGACCCTCGGGTTGGACGTTACGCTCGGCGATCTGCTCGACACCGACATCGCAACCGACTCGGTCGACCTGGTCAGCATGATCGGCACGATCGAGCATTTCGTGCGCCCGGATCTGGTCGTGGCCGAGGCCGCGCGGGTGCTGAAACCCGGTGGCCTGTTGTTGGTGACCACGCTCGATATCCGTGGCCCGATCCGCCTCTACAAGCTCAAGCCGCCCGAGCATCTCTTTTATTTCGACCACGACAACTGCTGCCGGCTGCTCGAGGGCTTCGGTTTCGACTGCCAGCCGCCGCGCTTTTTATTCTGGCGCTACGACGTCCTCGATATCGCGGTCCGGCTTTGCGACTTCTTCGGCCTGCGCCGCATGCGCCGCCCCTTCCTCGCCCTGCAACGCAAGACCGGAGTAGTACCGGCCCTCATCCCAACCAACGAAATGCGAATCATCGCGCGCAAGCGTTGAGGCGGGAGGTGCGGGCCCTTAAGCTTGGTTCAATCCACGACGGAAGCGAAAAAGTCGTTCACCCGCTCGGCGACATAGGCGATGTCGTCCTGGTTCAGCGACTGGTTGACCGGCAGGGTGAGAATGCGTCCGGCTTGGCGTTCGCACATCGGAAAATCGCCATGCCCGTGGCCAAGCATTTCGGCGGCCGGTTGCAGGTGGATGGGCACCGGGTAGTGAATGCCAGTGCCGATCCCGGCCTTTGTCAGGTGGTCCCGCAGTTCATCGCGCCGGTCGACCTGAATGACGAAGGTGTGGAAGGTGTTGAACTCGACATTGCGGCAGGGCGGCATGAATACCCATTGCGAATTCAGAAGTTCGCGATAACGCGCCGCGTTGCGCCGCCGCGCCGCGGTCACTTCGTCGAGACGGCCAAGCCGATAGTTGAGGATGACCGCCTGCAGGCTGTCCATGCGCGACACCCCGCCGAAGCGTGTCACCGTATCGCGGTCGACCAGGCCGTGGTTGCGCAGCAGGCGCACCTGCTCGGCGAGATCCGCGTCGTTGGTGGTGAGAAACCCGGAGTCGCCACAGGCGTTGAGGTTCTTCAGCGGATGCGCGGAAAAACAGCCGGCCGTGCCCAGGGAGCCAGCCGGCCGGCCGTCATAGAGCGAGCCGACCGACTGCGCCGCGTCCTCGATCACCGCCAGGCCGTGGCGCGCGGCAATCTCGAGGATCGGCGCCATGTCGGCGATGCGTCCGGTCAGGTGCACCGGCATGATGGCCTTGGTCTTCGGCGTCACCGCCGCCTCGATCAGGTCGGGGTCGATGTTCTGGTCGTCGCGCACGTCGACAAAGACCGGCGTCGCGCCGATATGCATCACCGCGGCGGTCGAGGCGACGAAGGAATTGGGCGGCGTGATCACCTCGTCGCCGGCGCCGATGCCCAAGGCCAACATGGCGAAGACCAGGGCGTCCGTGCCGGAGTTCAGTGCCACGGCGTGATCGCAGCCGCACAGCGCCGCGGCCTTGACCTCGAACGCGGCGATGGCCTCGCCCCCGACGTAGTGGCCGCCGGCCAGACAGGCCTCGATCAGCGGCATCAGTTCGTCGCGCTCGGCATCGAATTGGGCCTGCAGGTTGACGTAGGGAATTTGCCGGGTCATGTCCTTAGGGCCCTATATCCTATCGCCCGGCATAGAAGTCGCGCAGCGTCTGGATGACGAAGTCCTGCTCTTCGCGCGACAAGTGCTGATCGGCCGGGAAGGAAATGAGTTCGCTGCTGTGGCGGTCGGTGACCGGAAAGTCGCCCGCCTTGTAGCCGAACTGCTTCAGGCCTTCCTGCTGATAGAGCGGGATCGGATAGTGCACCTTGGCCTCGATGTCCCTGTCGAGGCAGTAGCGCAGCAATGCGTCGCGGTCTTCGGCGAAGACCATGTACATGTGATAAACGATGCGCATGTTGGCGATGCGCGGCGGGATGCGAATTTGCGCGATCTCGCTGAGGTGTTTGTCGTAGTAGGCGGCGTTTGCGATGCGCTTGTCGGCGATGTCCTGGGTTTGCGGGATCAGCCAATTGCCGACAACGGCCTGGATGGTGTCGAGCCGCGAGTTGTAGCCCATGATCCCGACCTCGTCGCGGCTGACCAGGCCGTGATTGCGCAAAAGCCGCAAGTGACGATCGATCTCGTCGTCGTCGGTGACGATCAGGCCGCCATCGGACCAGACATTGAGGTTCTTCAGCGGGTGCAGCGAGAAGCCGCCGGCGATACCCCAGGTACCGGCGTTCTTGCCGTCGATGGCGCCGAGGATCGATTGGCAAGCGTCCTCGACCACCGGCAGGCCGTGCTTCTCGGCGATCGGCATCAGCTTGTTCATGTCGGTCATGTAGCCGGAGAAATGCACCGGCATCAGGGCCTTGGTCTTTTCCGTGATCGCCGCTTCCAGCAAATCGACGTTCATGCAGAAGCTGTCGTCGGCATCGATGAAGATCGGCCGCGCACCGATTTCGTGGATCGCGCCGACCGTGGCAATGAAGGTGTTGGCGGCGGTGACGACCTCGTCGCCCGGTTGGATACCAATCGCCTTCAGGGCAAGTTTCAGCGCGTCGGTGCCGGAATTGACGCCGATGGCATGCTTGCTGCCGATCAACTTGGCGAAGCGTTTTTCGAACTCGGTCAGCGGTTTGCCGAGGGTGAAGTCGCCGGTCGGAACGAAGGCCTTGAGCTCCTCCCACAGGTCATCTATTTCGCCGAACTGCTGCGGCAGGTATGAGTAACGAACCTTCATGTCTGGCCTTTCAACTCCGCAAGAATGATAAGTTTGGTGGCGGGTCGCTTCGGTGACCCGCGAAAAGCGCCTGGAAAGGCGCCTAGAACGGCCCCTTGAAGGCCGGGTCGGGCTTGTCGATAGGAACGCCTTCGCGCGCCTCCAGGCAGCGCATCAAAAGCCCGTCGAGCAGGTCCGGATCGAGGCCGACCAAACCGTGCGCCGCCTCGGCGATGTCGCCGGCATCGGGATAATACTCGCTGGCCAGCGCCAGCGACGACGGTGTCGGATGATCGGGCAGGCCAATGCGCAGCGGTGCGGCCTTGAGGGCACCGAACAGCTGTTCGCTGATTTCCGCTACCACTTCCGAGCCGATGCCACCGGTTCTGAACCCGGTGTCGGCAAAAATCAGGCGGCCGGTCTTCTTCACCGACTCCATGATTGCGTCCAGCTTCAGCGGCCGCAGCATGCGAAGGTCGAAGACCTCGGCCTCGA
>JAJFGM010000820.1 GCA_021776145.1 Kiloniellaceae bacterium
CTCGCCGATCGTCGTGGCGATTTCGGTGATCGCCTGGGCGGCTTCGGTGGTTGCGTTTTGGATGCCGCCGATCTGGTTGGAAATCTCCTCGGTCGCCTTGGCCGTCTGGGTGGCCAGGGACTTGACCTCGGAAGCGACAACGGCAAAACCCTTGCCGGCTTCGCCGGCGCGCGCCGCCTCGATGGTCGCGTTGAGGGCCAGCAGGTTGGTCTGTTCGGCGATATCGGAGATCAGGTTGACCACCTCGCCGATCTTGTTGGCGGCGTCGACCAGGCCGGCGACCTGATCCGTCGTCTTCTGTGCCTGGTCGGCCGCGGTGCCGGCGATCTGCGAGGAGTGCTGCACCTGACCGCTGATCTCGGAGATCGAGGCCGAGAGTTCTTCCGCCGCCGAAGCAACGGTCTGCACGTTGTTGGAAGCCTGCTCGGACGCGGTGGCAACGGCGGCAGACTGCTGGTTGGTCTGCTCGGCGGTGGCCGACAGAGACTGCGCCGTCGACTGCATTTCCGTCGAAGCCGACGCGACAGTGTCGACGACGCCCCTGACGCTGGCCTCGAAGCTGTCGGCCAGTTCGTTCATGGCGCGTGTCTTTTCTTCCACGGCACGCTTCTCGTTTTCGACCTGTTCGGCTTCCAGGCGCTGCTTTTCAATGGCGTTGTCCTTAAAGACCTGAACCGATTCGGCCATGACGCCGATTTCGTCCTTGCGGCCCTGCGCCGGCACGTCGACGCTGTGGTCGCCCTGCGAAAGCCGGTTCATCGCTTCCGACATGGCCGCAACGGGATCGGAAATCGCCTTGCCGATAACCCAGGCCAGGAACAGGCCGACCACGACACCGATGAGAGTGACAATCACCATCGTCATCTCGGCCGTCTCGATGACCTCAATGGTCTCCGCCTCCGCCTGGGCTTCCAGTTCGCCAGCCTTGGCTTGCAGCCATTCGGTATCCGCGATAATGAGTTCGGCATTCGCCGCCATTTCGACATCGACCAATCTGGCGATCTCGAGCGACTCTTCGTGGACCTTTTCAAACGCCGTTTCGTAGGCTTCGAAAAGTTCCTGGAGTTCGGTGAAAAGCGTCTGTCCCTTCTCCGTCCGCACGGCCCCTTCAAGCGCCCCCAAGGCCGCGACAAGCTTGCCGAACTCTTCTTGCGCCTTTTCCGCATATGACTCTTGGCGCGCATCGATCAGAAGGTTCGTGTAAATGCGAACAAGCAAGGTGTGCTCAAGGGCGGATGCGGCATAAACCTTGCCGTCCTGATTGCCGCTCTGCGCCATCTCCAAAACCATTGCGTCCAGGTCCTCGGTCATCTTTTCTCCGGAGGGACGCAAGATTTCGGAGACCTGCCGGTTGTGGTCGGTCAGGATTTCGACGATCTGATCAAACTCGTGATCGAAGGCTTCGAATGCCTCCGCGACCTCGGATAGCTTCGCCAGATGCTCGGGATCGGTGAGAATCCCCTGGCCTTCCCCGATCAGGTGATGCACCTCGGCGCCGATCTCTTTGATATGCTCGGCGGCACCCTCACGGATGTGCGTGCTGCGGGCGAACTCGCCGGCCTCGGACTTGTACTCCAGAAACAGGACTTCAATGCGGCTGGCGAGGCTCGCTTCTTCAACGGCCTCGACGTAATGCTCGACGTCATTGCTGGTGGTAATGAAGCTCATGAGTCCGCTGCCGGCCACGGCGACCATGATCGCGATAATCGATAGGAAACCGAAGAGAATCTTCAGACCGATCTTGAGATCCATCAGCACGGCGAAAGGGCTTTTGCGCGCGCCGCGCGACGGCGTGTCATCCGTGGAAACTTGGCTAGACATCTTCAGTGCTCCTGTGGTGAGCGAGGGCGCGCCTGGCTGTTGGCCTGCGGGCGCGCCGGATTTAGAATGAGTTTCGATTGCCGCCGGCGCTTCTTAAAGCGAGCCGAGCAGCAGGAAGCGGCGGTTCAATCGCTGAATCGGCCGCGCGTTCATCGGGAAGAGCGTGCCGAACGTGTTGATTTGCGCGGCCGAAGCGGTGACGGGCTGCCGATAGACCGACCAGATAACCTTTTCCGAACAGGGCGGTGTCGTCAGCGATCCGTAATAGCGGTAGAAGCGCCGGTCATGCGGCAGCAACTCGGCCGGGGAGATGGTGACCGAGGAGACCTTGACCTCGTCGCCGGCTTCCTGCGGCATGGCGTCCCAGATCGGCGCTAGGGTCGCGTTTTTTCCACCGGATTCGATAAAGACGCCGAGCACGGCCAGCACGCCCGAATCAGAGGCATGCACGAAGTGACATTCCATCGGATAGGGTTTGCCATCGACCTGATGTTCGCTGGGGTGATGGAAATGGAACTGCAGCAAGTTGTAGGTCTCGCCGTCGAGGACGATGCGGCTACCGGGGTCGCAATTTGCCTGAATGGTGTGACCGTTGTTGACGACGCGCAGCGGCGTCGTGCCGTAGTCGACGGAAATCCCGTCCATCTCGGCCGAGATCTGGCCATGGATGTCAATTGGCGATTGCTGAAGTCCGAGGCTGCAAACGCTATTGGCCGGTGACAACTCACCCCAATGCGTGGGTCCGGCATCGCCGGTGTATTCCCAATGCGGGGCACCACCACCGTGCGTCTTGGCTCCCTTTTCCGAAGCCAGGGCCTCGGCCATACCCAGACAGGTCGGACAGGCGGCTGCCGCCCCCCCCAAAACAAGCCCTTTGACGATGCTGCGGCGATTCATACTCGGCCCCTTTGTCTCTGCGGTTCCCCATGATCAGGCGGTGCTTAAACTCGCCACACGGACGTCAACCGCAATTCTGTGTAAGATCTGCGCTAGAGCGATAACGCTCTGACTCACTTATGCGCCATTAGATTGCGTAGCCATCTTCTTACATACCTATAGTTGCATGTCTGATATTAGCGTAAACTACGTATAAATTTTGTCGGTTAATTATCAGTGAATATTGAAACAGCACCCTCACATAATCCCCACTCAGGTTGAGAGCAGTGCTCCTCGTAGTTCGGGTTCCTTCGTCTCAGGCGGCCTCGGCGGCGTGCCCTTTGAAAGCATACGAATCTTCCACTCGGTCACGTCGATCAAGGTTTGCCGTGCAGAGGTGCTGCCGCCGTCGGCCCCGCGCCGCCTCACACGCAGCGGCAGGCTGGAGCGCCGGATCGGCAGGCGCCGCTGTCTGCCTGCCTGCCTGCCTGCCTGCGTGATGGTTCGGAGAGCGTTCGTTGAGTGCTGATTCGGATGAAAACCGCCGCGCCGATCTTGGCGCCTCCAACGAGGCCGGCAGTGGCGCACGACATAGGACAAGAGGCCGAGCAGCAACGCGACCGTCGCCACGACGTTGGGATCGCCGTGCGCTGTCGCACCGCCACCTGCGGGGCGGCGACGAGCCAGCGCGGTCTCGCCGCTCGCCGGGCGATCTTCGTATAGGAGTCGCCGGCAAGACTCGCTAACATACAGTCCAGACATTCGAGGAGCGGAGCGATGGCAGGCATTCTGGGCGAGCTTTTCGGCAAGGTGTTCGGTGCCGGCGGCGACGGCGATGACGCCCCCGTCACGCCCGGCGAGGCCAGCGACTACAAGGGCTTTAGCATTCGCCCGGCGCCGCGGCGCCAGGGAAACCAATGGCTGACCGCGGGTCTGATCAACAAGACCGTCGACGGCGAGGCCAAGGAGCATCACTTCATCCGTGCCGATACCTTCGCCACCAAGGAACAGGCCGAAACCTGGTCGGTGACCAAGGCGCGGCAGATCATCGACGAACAGGGCGAGCGGATTTTCAAGCCGCGCAACCCGGGCCAACCGCCGCCACCCGCTGCTTGAACGCCCGCTGCTTGAACGACGCCCGCTGATTAAATCGCGACCGAGTCGCCCGGATATGCCATGACCTCGCGCGACCCCCTGCTGCAACCCTTTACACTGAAACATCTGACCCTGCGCAACCGGTTGATGTCGACGGCGCACGAGCCCTTCTTTTCCGAAGACGGCATGCCGAAGGAGCGTTACCGCCTCTATCACCTGGAAAAGGCCAAGGGCGGCATCGCCATGACCATGACCGCCGGATCGGCGGTGGTCGCCGAGGACTCCCCCGCGGCGTTTGGCAATCTGCTGGCCTACAAGGACGAGATCGTGCCCTGGCTGCGCCAGCTCGCCGATGCCTGTCACGAAGAAGGCTGCGCGGTGATGATCCAGATCACCCACCTTGGCCGCCGCACCAACTGGAACCACGCCGACTGGCTGCCGGTGCTTGCCCCCTCGCCGATCCGCGAGACGGCGCACCGCGCCTTTCCCAAGGTCGCCGAGGACTGGGACTTGGCGCGCATCGCCAAGGCCTATGGCGCCGCCGCCCAGCGCATGCAGGCCGCCGGTCTCGACGGTATCGAACTGGAAGCCTACGGCCATCTGCTCGACCAGTTCTGGTCGCCGGCCACAAACATCCGCGACGACGATTACGGCGGCAGCCTCGACAACCGCCTGCGCTTCACCCACCAGGTGCTCGACGCCATCCGCGCCGCCGTCGGATCCGAGTTCATCGTCGGCGTACGCATGACCGCCGACGAGGACTGGGACCGCGGCCTCAGCCGCGCCGAGGGGGTGGAGATCGCCGAGCGCCTGGTCGCCGGCGGCCAGGTCGATTTTCTCAACATCATCCGCGGCCACGTCGACAGCGACGCCGCCATGTCGAAGGTCATTCCGGTGCAGGGCATGGCCTCGGCGCCGCACCTCGACTTCGCCGGCGAAGTGCGCCAGGCGACGCGCTTCCCGGTCTTTCACGCCGCCCGCATCGCCGACGTCGCCACCGCCCGCCACGCCATCGCCACCGGCAAGCTCGACATGGTCGGCATGACCCGCGCCCACATTGCCGATCCGCACATCGTGCGCAAGATCGCCGCCGGCCGCGAAGACGATATCCGCCCCTGTGTCGGCGCCACCTATTGCCTCGACCGCATCTACGAGGGCAACGCCACCTGCTGCATCCACAACGCCGCCACGGGACGCGAGGCGCGCATGCCGCATGTCATCGAGAAGACCGTCGGGCCGTCGCGCCGCATCGTCATCGTCGGCGCCGGCCCGGCCGGCTTGGAGGCCGCCCGCGTCGCCGCCGAGCGCGGCCACGCCGTGACGCTGTTCGAGGCCGCCAGCGAGGCCGGCGGCCAGCTGCGCCTGGCGGCGCGCACCCAGCGCCGCCGCGAGCTGTTGGGCATCATCGACTGGCGCCTGGCGCAGTTGCAAAAACTCGGCGTCGCGCCGCGCTATAATGTGCTCGCGGAGGCCGAGGACGTTCTGGCGGAATACCCCGAGATCGTCATCGTCGCCACCGGCGGCCTGCCCAACAGCCCCTGGCTTGAGGCCGGCGGCGAACTCGTCGTCTCGAGCTGGGACATCCTGTCAGGCGACGTCAAACCGGCCGCCGAGGTCCTGCTCTACGACGACAATGGCGCCTATCCTGGCATGCAGGCGGCGGAACGGCTGGCCGAGACCGGCTGCAAGCTGGAAGTGGTCTC
>JAJFGM010000083.1 GCA_021776145.1 Kiloniellaceae bacterium
GTCGATCTCTTCGATGTCCAGGGTCCGGTCGGCCTTGCTCGAAAAGGCCCGCCACAGGGCTTCGAGTTCGGCCCGCTTGGTGGTCTCGTCGAAGGAGATACCCAGCCTGTCGGAATCGACAACGCGCAAATTGATACGCAGCTCGCGGGCCTTGGCGGCGATTCGCCGCGCCTGCCCCGGCACCCGCACCGTCAGGGTGTCGAAATAGGACTCGTTGACCACCTCGACCCCCAGGCGTCGAAGGCCCTCGGCGAGGATCTGCGTCAAGCGATGGACGCGCCCGGCAATCATCTTCAGGCCGTCGGGGCCGTGATAGACGCCGTAAAGAGCCGCGATGACGGCGAGTAGGACCTGCGAGGTGCAGATGTTGCTGGTCGCCTTCTCGCGGCGAATGTGCTGCTCGCGGGTCTGCAGCGCCATGCGATAGGACGGCTTGCCCAGGGCATCGACCGAAACCCCGATAATGCGTCCCGGCGTTTGCCGCTTGTAAGCGTCGCGGGTCGCGAAGAAGGCGGCGTGCGGGCCGCCATAGCCCATGGGCACGCCGAATCGCTGGGCAGAGCCGACGACGATGTCGGCGCCCATCTCGCCCGGCGGCGTCAACAAGGCAAGGCTCAAGAGATCACTGGCAACGGTGGTCAGGGCGCCCTGTTCCTTGGCGGCGGCGATGACGCCGCTGAGGTCGCGAACGGCACCGCTCGAGCCGGGATAGTTGAGCAGTACGCCAAAGACCTTGTGTTGACCAAGGTCGCTTTCGGGGTCGCCCACCACCACGGTGATGCCGAGCAGGCGGGCCCGGGTTTTGACTACGGCGACGGTCTGCGGATGGCAGTCGGTGTCGACAAAGAAGACATCCGACTTGTTCTTGCAGATACGATGCGACATGGCCATGGCCTCGGCCGCGGCGGTCGCTTCATCAAGCAGAGAAGCGTTTGCCAGTTCCATTCCGGTCAGGTCGATGACCATCTGCTGGAAGTTAAGCAGGACTTCCAGGCGGCCCTGGCTGACCTCGGCCTGATAGGGGGTATAGGCGGTGTACCAGCCGGGGTTTTCCAGAACGTTCCGCAGGATGACGCTGGGCAGGATGGTGCCGTAATAGCCCATGCCGATCATCGAGATGAAGATCTTGTTGCGGGCCGCCATCTGGCGCAGATAGGACAGCGTCACCCGCTCGCTCTTTGCCTCGGCCAGGGCAAGCGGTTCCTTGGCAACGATCGATTCCGGCACCGCCGCTGAAACCAGGGCTTCAAGGCTATCGTAGCCAAGGGTCTCGAGCATTTCCGCAATCTGCTCTTCACCAGGACCGATGTGGCGACGCACGAAATCACCGCGCATCTCCAGAGTTTCCAACGAATGGCGTGGTTCGGACATCTCTCATCTTTCCTTCGATCACGGCGCCCGGGCGATCATGCCGCCTGGGCCGATACGAACTTTTCAAGTTCAAAAAACGCTACGACCCGGTTCGGGTCCTGGCCCGCCGGTGCCGGCCTTATTCGAGGCCTTCGACGAAGGCCTTGTAAGCGGCTTCGTCCATCAAGCCGTCGAGTTCCGCCGCATCGGCGATCTTCATCTTGAAGAACCAGCCTTCGCCCATGGGATCGCTGTTGATCAGGCCGGGATTGTCGGCCAGGGCCTCGTTCGCCTCGACCACTTCGCCACCGACCGGCGCATAGATTTCGCTGGCGGCCTTGACCGATTCGAGGACGGCGGCCTCGTCGCCCTTGCTCATGCTGCGCCCGGCCTCCGGTGGCTCGGCATAGACGATGTCGCCAAGCTGCTCTTGCGCATGTTGGCTGATGCCGACGGTGCCGACATCGCCCTCGACCCGAATCCACTCGTGGTCTTTGGAATACTTCAATGTGCTCATAACGGTCCCCTTTCCCTGATCTTTGTTTGGCGCGGTCTGCGCTGCGTTCGGATTATGATCTCGGCCGCCGCGATCAACCGCGGTAGTAGCCGGGTTTGACGAAGGGCATACGCGCCACCTTGCAGGGTTGCGGTCGACCCCGTACCAGCGCGTCCAGCAAACTGCCTTCCGCCGAAAAGCCGCTCTCGACATACCCCATGGCCACCGGCGCGCCGAGGCTCGGCCCATAACCGCCGCTGGTCACCCGGCCGACAACACGCCCCTCGGGATCGACCAGTTCGGCGCCTTCGCGCACCGGTGCGCGGCCTTGCGGCAGGATACCGACACGGCGGCGCCCGGCGCCCTCGGCGAGCTGCTTTTGGATGACCGCGGCACCGGGGAATCCCCCCTCGACGCGGCGCCGTTTTTGAATGGCCCAGGCCAGAACCGCTTCGACCGGAGTCGTTGTCTCGTCGATGTCATGGCCGTAGAGACAAAGCCCCGCCTCAAGACGCAGGGAGTCACGCGCCCCGAGCCCGGCGGCTTCGACTTCCGGCTCGGCCAGCAAACGTCTGGCCAGGGTTTCGCAGTGCGCCGCCGGCAGCGAGATTTCGTAGCCATCTTCGCCACTGTAGCCAGAACGGCTGACGCGGCAGGCCACACCCTCGACATCGACTTCGGCCATGCTCATGAACTTCATGGTCTCGACGCCAGGTGCGATTCGGGCGAAGGCTGCCGCCGCTTCGGGGCCCTGCAAGGCAAGCAGCGCCAGATCGGTCAGCTCGGTCAACTCGGCCTTGCCGTCGAGGCCGGACCTGAGATGACGGGTATCGGCTTCCTTGCAAGCGGCGTTGACCACCAGATAACAGCACTCACCACCATTGGTGATCATCAGATCATCAAGGATGCCGCCGGTCTCGTTGGTGAAATAGCTGTAACGAATGGCGTTTTCCGCCAGTCCCGCGACATCGGCCGGAACCAGGCTTTCCAGGGCCGCGGCGCGCCCCGCGCCGTCGAGCCGTAACTGTCCCATATGCGAGACATCGAACAGCGATGCATGTGCCCGGGTGTGGGTGTGTTCCTTGATGATGCCTTGCGGGTACTGAACCGGCATCTCGTAGCCGGCAAAGGGCACCATTTTCCCACCCAGCTCCTTGTGCAAGGCGTTCAGCGGGGTGTGTTTGAGCTGAGAATCACTGGATGTCATCTGCGCAGGCCTCCGTCGGACGTCGTGGTGCCATGCCCGTCCGATGACGGCCACGACCCCCTCTGTCGTCGGAACCTGAGAGATTCACGGGCACTCCTCCGACCCAATCGGGGTCGCGGTCAGTGGCCGCTTACTCCTTCGGTGTGGCACATGGATCGACTCCGCGTGCCCGCTCTCCAGAGATACCTATCCCTTGCGGTCCTGCGTGCCTGAGAGATTCCGGGGCGGTTGCTCCTTCGGCGTCGGCCTCAAGGCCGAACTCTCCCGCAAGGGATCACAGGTCGACGCTGCCGGCTTTGCGGAATCGCGGTGCCGAGAGCGCCAATAGGGGCAGAACCTACATGCTCATCGGGCAAATATCAACCGGGCCAGCAGGCGATGCGATCACAAGCGCGTGCCATGCGGCCCGCGTCGAAATTCAGCGTCATTGCGAACGCCGCCGGCCATGCTGGCGGCGAGTTCAGCGGCCAGATCAGCGGCCAGATCAGCGATTGTCGCGGTTGTACTGCAACTCGACGGGGCTGAGT
>JAJFGM010000821.1 GCA_021776145.1 Kiloniellaceae bacterium
GGAAATTGCCGCCGCCGTCGGTGTCGAGACCTGGTCGGTTATCACCGGAGCCCTGGAAATCAACGCCCCCGCCTTGGGCAAGGTGGACGCGGCGTCGACATTTTACTGGCCGCGCCAATGGGGCGAAACCTGGGAGCATCATATTTCGCGGCTCGGGACAGTACTGCAGGATCGGCTGTAGATCCGACCCGGTCCATCGACGACGCGTGAATCCGCACTTGATAAGCGGCCGCGGAACCGCCGTCAATTTCCTGTGCCGGGATAGCCGTCGTGATGCCGCGGGTTAGATCGCCGTCGTGCCTTCGGACACCTCGATCAGTTCGCAGGCTTGCAGCGGCTGCTGCGTCAAGGCCACCGTGGCCCAGGACCAGCCGACGCCAAATCCGGACAGAACCAGACGCAGTGGCCGCTCAAGCAAGGCGGCGCGCAGTCCATGCGCCATCGCCAAGGCCACCGATGCCGAGGAGGTGTTGCCGAAATCGGCGAGATCGATAAGCACCTGCGCCTCGCTAGCCCCAATCTTGCGGCCGAGACGCCGGTTCATCATGGCGTTGGCCTGATGCAGGACAAAGTGGTCGACGTCGGATATGTCCCAGCCGGCCCGTTGCATGACCTTTTCAAGGCTGCGCGGAACTTCGCGCAGGGTAAAGGCGAAGACCTGCGTGCCATCCATGAAAAGGTCTTCGGCGCCACGCTTGTTGCCGGCCTTGTCCGTGTGCCGCCGGCGCGTCGCCGGCGTGCTCGGACGTCGAAAGCCGCCGGCGGGAACCATCAGGTAAGGGGCGCCGCTGCCGTCGGAACCGAGGTCGAAGACCATGCCTGGGCCGGTGTTTGGCGTTTCCGGGTCGAAACTCAGGGCGGCGGCGGCGGCGGCGTCGCCGAACAGCGGCGCAACGTTTCGGTCACCGGGGCTGAGTATGCGCGAAGTCGTGTCGCCGACGATTAGCAGACAGCGGCGAAGGCCGTTGGCGGCCATGAGCGATGCGGCGTTCCACAGTCCATAAACGAAACCGGAGCACCCCAGCCCGATGTCGAAGGCGGCGCACTCCTTGCTCAACCCTAGGCGCTCCTGCAGCAGGCAGGCCGTGCTGGGCAGGATGTGGTCGGGCGTCTGACTGACCACAACCAGGAGTTCGATGCTATCGGCGCTCCAATCCAGTTCTTTGAGCAGCCGTGCCGCCGCGGCATGGGCAAGGTCCGAGGTGCAGAGTCCGTCGCCGGCGATGCGTCGGTTGTAGATGCCGGTGGCCTTGGCGATCCGCTCCGCCGCCTCGTAGCCGAAGCGTTTGGCGAGCTGCTCCAAGCCTTCCCTGGCTTGCGGTACGCTGGCCACCAGTCCCTGCAGGCTGACACCCTTGATCGGGCCGCTCAGCATGCCGAACAGCCGAACGCCAGGTGGCGATGGTTGCGGAAGGTCAGCAGCTCAACCCTCCATCGACGACGAGCACCTGTCCGGTCACAAACGCGGCGGCATCACTCAGCAGGAACAACATCGGCCCGACGACGTCGGAGCCCTGACCAAGACGGCCAAGCGGAGTGCGCCGCACGATCTGTTGGCGTTGCGGGCCGGCGAGGGAAGCCGACATGTCGGTCTCCAGGAAGCCCGGCGCGATGGCATTGACGGTAATGGCGCGGCGACCCAGCTCTCGTGCCAGGCTTCGGGTCATGCCCTCGAGACCGGATTTCGATGCGGCATAGGCGGAAAAACCGGTGTAGCCGCGGCCGGCAACGATGGAGGAGATGTTGATGATCCGCCCACCGCTGTTCTGCGACAGCAGAATACGCGATGCCTCGCGGGCCATCTGCAGGGCACCGCCGAGGTTGACGCGCAGAACTTCCTCGCTGTCGATGTTGGGAAAAGTGGCGAGAACGCCTTCGGCGGCGATACCGGCATTGTTGATCAAGCCATAAAGAGGCAACTCCGTTGCCGCCATGGCGGCTTCGACAAAGTCCTGTGCCGCCGTCGCCGCGCCGACATCGGCCGATCGCCAGAAAAGTTGCGCGCCATGCGCCGCGCGCAGCTCCGCCAGACCGGCACTGTCCTTGCGGCTGCAGGTCGAGACCCTGTTGCCGTCGCGCAATAGCGCTTCGACGAGCGATAGGCCCAGACCGCGGCTGCCGCCGGTGACGATTACATGTTTCATCCGCTTGCTCCGACACGCGTCTTCTTCCCCGAACTCTGGGTGCCGATTTCCGCAACGATTTCGATGAGCCTCGGCCGTTCGGCCGGTGTCAGCCGGGCGCCGAGCTGATCCGCAATACGTCGTTTGATCTCCGCCGGCGCCAGATCCCGCACCGCCGGGCTGGGCTGCACGCGGGCAGTCAATAGGGTGCCCGTAATGGGGTTCGCGCGCGATTCGACCAACGCATCCCAAACCTCCGGCAAGGCGAGCAGGAGTGATTCGACATGTTCCGGCGATACCTTCACGCCACCGACGTTGACCAGGGCGTCGCGGCGACCGGCAAAAAGGCAGCGGTCGTCTTCGATGCGAATCAAGTCGCCCGTCTCGATCCAGGCGGCCTCGAGAGCCGGGACCGGGCTCTTTGGCCCGCCGGCGGCAATCCCATCATAGCCTAGCATGGCAGTTGGCGATTGCACCTCCAGGGCCTCGTCGCGCAGGCGCAGGGCCGGTTGCCGTTGGGGATCGTCGAGCCAGGCGGCAGGGAACCCGGCTCGCCCATCGCTGACGCTGAATAGCGTGCCGGCCTCGCTTGAGGCATAGACATGGCGAATGCGGGCGGCGGGAAATTTTTCGGCCAAACGGTCGAGTGTCGTCTGATCGGCGGTTTCGCCGCCGAGTGTCACGGCCGCGAGCGGCAGGTCGCGCGATCCGAGGGCCAGCAGGAAGGCGCGCCAGAAAGTGGGGGTGCCGCTGACATGGGTAATGTTGGCCCGCAAGGCGGCATCCATGATTTCGACGACCGCGGGCTTGGCCGGGGCGATCAGCATGGCGCCGGCGACGAGGCTGGTGAGGATGATCTGCAACCCGGCGAAGGCGTTGGCCGGGTAGGCGAGAAGCCAGCGTGTCTCGGTCCAATCTCCGCCGCCCGCCAGGGAGCGGAGAATTGGCGCCAGCAAGCGCTGGCGCGTGTGACGAACCACTTTGGCGGTACCGGTCGTGCCGGATGTCATAAGCAGAAGGTCGGCGCGGGCGCCGGCGTCGTCGGCGCCGGGGAAACACGCAACATCCGCGCTGGGAGCGACAACGGCGCTAAGCCGGCACTCGACGGCCAAGGCCGTGCGCTCCGCCTGCGTCGCCGGCCAGGCGCGCAGCAACATGAGGTCGGCGCCGATCTCTTCGCTTGCGAAAAGCGCGGCGATGAGGTCCCGCAGCCTGCCGGGCGCGACCGCTACGCGCCGTCCGGCAGAGGGCGCCAGGCGCGCGGCCAGCGTGGCGGCTTCGGCCCGCAATGCCGCCAGGTCAAGCGTCGCGCCCGCCTCGTGCAAGCGGAAACGCGCTGAACTGGCGGCGCTGATCTGCGGTTTGGGCAAAGGCCGTGCTCCGTGCGGAGGTGTTAATGGGCCAGGCTATCTATGGGCCAGGCTGTCTATTGCGCGTAAAGGGCGGCCAACTCGCCGACCGTCGTGAACTGGCGGAAGCCCTGGCGGAAGGGGTCGAAACCGGTTTCGTTTTCCAGGTGTACCACGAGCGTCGCCAGATCGAGGGAATCCATTGGCAATTCGCCATCGAGAAATACGCTGTCCGCGACGACGGTCGGCAAAGTCTCGCCCTTTTCCTCGGCCAGTCGCACAACCTCGGCGCAGATGATCTGAAGGATTTCTTGCTCGGTCATCGAACCTCCCGTTCGGTGTCGCGGTCAGTACTTCTCGAACGCCTTCAATGTCACTTCCAGCGGCGCGGTGTGCGGGTGCGTGACCCAGTCGGCCTTGAGCAACTCGAAGACCTCGACGTCGTGATAGATTTCGTTTTTCAGCACATGTTGGGTCAGCGTGCCGACCTTGCGCAGGCGCAGGTGTTCCTGAATGCGGATGATTTTTCGGTTGCTGGCCAGGAAGTAGTTAATCAACTTGTTCATGTGCAGGACATGGAAAATGTAGTCCATGAAGTAGGTGTGCATCAGCCCGCCGTACTTGCGACCAAGCTCGGCCGAGCCGAGATAGGAACCGCAGCTGCAGTGCCGGTTTTTCCAGTCGATGTCGGGAAACGACAGGTAACCGATATCCTCGCCGCTGCGTTCGATTATAAAATGTTGAAAGTCATCGCGCGCCGCCGAAGCTTGCAGCCAGGCGCGCTGTCGCTTCAGGTCATAGGGCACGTCGGTGAACATCTGTTCGGTGACGGCCGGCGAGGTGCGCCAGTCGAGCAACATCTGGGCGTCTTCGATGCGCGGTTTGCGAAAAAAGAACATCGGGCGCTCCTCAAGACGTCTCTGCCATCAAGCTCAGCAATTCGCGGTTGACCTGTCCCGGTGCTTCCAGGTGGGGCAGATGTCCGACTCCCGGCAGCACGACCGGCGCGCAGCTCTTGCGCCAGCGCGGCGCCGGCAAGGGCACGATGCTGTCCACGGCGCCCCAAATCATTTTCAGTGGCATTTCAAGATTCTCCCACCCCCGAACGACGCTTTCGGGATCGCCGTGCGCTGGACGCAGGGTTGCCGCGGCGATCTGCGACAGAGCGCGGCGATAACAAGGGTCCGCCAGTTTGTTTAGATGCGCGCGCGCTATCAGCGGCAGATTGCAGCCCTCGGTCGGGCACATGCGGGCGATCATTGCCTCGGTTTGTGGCATGTCGTCGACTTCCAACAGAGCCTCGAGAAAGTCGATATCGAAATCGGGCGATATACCGGCAGGACCGATAAGCCCGAGACTGAGGACGCGGCTGGGATCGGCGAGGGCAAGGCCGAGCGCCAAACTGCCGCCCATGGAATGGCCTACGAGGTGGAAGCGGCGCAAGCCGAGCCCGGCGATAAGAGCTTCGAGCCAGGCGAGGAGCGAGGCATAGTCGCCGGAGCCGACGTGCGCGTCGGTCAGACCATGCCCCGGCAGATCGGGAGCAATGACGCGCTGTGACTTTGCCAGGGCGGTCACGTTGTATTGCCAGGTCAGGTTGTCGCCGGCGAAGCCGTGCAGGAGCAGGGCTGGAATGGCATCGATGGCGCCAGCTTCGAGATAAGAGGCGGCGCGTCCATCGAGCACCAACCGACGGCGGCGCGGTCGATCGGCGCCGTCAGCGGGCAAGGTAGCCTCCATCGACCAGCAGCGTTTCGCCGGTGATCCAACGTGCCGTGTCGGCGATCAGAAATGCGACAGCGTTGGCCACATCCTCGGGTTTACCAAGGCCCATTGGATGCTGTGCGACCATGTGGTCGAATTGTTCCTGAGTCATTCCGGCACGCGAGCGGTCGGCCATTTCGGAGTCGATGAGCGCCGGGGCGATACAGTTGACGCGAATCGAATCTCGCAGCAGTTCCATGGCCAGACCACGCGTCGCCGACATCAGTCCGGCCTTGCTGGCGGCATAGACGACGTTTCCCGGCTGGCCGATAAATCCGGCGATCGAGGCGATAAAAACGATGGCGCCGCCACCGCTATTGCTCTGGCGATGGCGGAAACCGCGGGCCAGCGCCAGGGCGCTGCCGAGATTGACGTGCAGCGTTTCGTCGAAGCCGGCGCGGTCGAAGACC
>JAJFGM010000822.1 GCA_021776145.1 Kiloniellaceae bacterium
TTCCCGCACCAAGCCTTGCGCCTCGGCCCAGCGCCCGAGCTCGCCGATCGCCACGACCTCGCGCCGCGCCGGATCGCCATCGCCGCGCAGGATCGTCTCGCAGGCCGAAAAAACCAACGGCCCGCCGGCCAGAAGGCGCGATTCGATGCCGGCCTCGGAGTGTCCGCCGATACCGATGGGTCGCAATCTGAGGGCCTCGGCCATACCCGTTCTCTATTCTAACGCCTGAAGGTCTAACGCCTGAAAGATTGAGTCACCTAAATCGTTCCGCTTGCTTCAAGGCTGGAACTCTACGGCTCTGAGACGCGGAAAGGCCCCGCGCGAGCGGGGCCTTTCGGTTTCTTATCCTATCTGTCGCGTCAACTGCCGGGCTGCGGTTCCGGCTCCATGCCACCGGCGCTGTCCTTGCCGTCCTTGACGGCCTTCCCACTGGACGGCACCGACGAACGGTGCCCGCCCGGACCCTCGTCGGCCTCGTCGTCGCGATCGATCGAACCGCCACTGAGCAGTGTGTTGACCTCGGCGCCCGACAAGGTTTCGTACTCCAACAAGGCATTGGCAATCCGGTGCAAGTCGTCGAGGTGCTCGGTGAGAATTTCCCGCGCCCTGACCTCGGCTTCTTCGATGATGCGGCGAATCTCCTCGTCGATCATCTGCGCCGTCGCTTCCGAGACGCTTTGATTGCGTGCCACGGAATGGCCAAGAAAGATCTCTTCCTGGTTTTCGTTGTAGCGCAGCGGACCGAGCTTGTCGCTCATGCCGTACTCGGTGACCATGGCGCGTGCCATATTGGTCGCCTGTTGAATGTCGTTACCCGCACCCGTGGTTACGTTTTCCTTGCCGTATATGAGCTCCTCGGCCACGCGGCCGCCGAACATCATGGCGAGCTTGGCATGCAGTTCCATGGTCTTGTACGACAGACGATCACGTTCCGGCAGGTTCATGGTCACGCCCAAGGCGCGGCCACGCGGGATAATGGTGACCTTGTGCAGCGGGTCGTTGCCGGGCACGAAGATCCCGACCAGCGCGTGACCGGCTTCGTGGTACGCCGTCATTTTCTTTTCGTCTTCGGTCATGACCATGGAGCGCCGTTCGGTGCCCATCATGACCTTGTCCTTGGCGCTCTCGAAATCGGCCATTGTGACGACGCGCTTGTTGGAGCGGGCGGCCAGAAGAGCCGCCTCGTTGACCAGATTGGCGAGATCGGCGCCCGAGAATCCGGGCGTGCCGCGCGCGATAACCTTGGGCTCGACATCAGGCGCCAGAGGCACTTTGCGCATATGGACCTTGAGAATCTTTTCGCGTCCCAGGATATCCGGGTTCGGCACCACGACCTGGCGGTCGAAACGGCCGGGCCGCAGCAACGCCGGATCGAGCACATCGGGCCGATTGGTGGCGGCGACCAGAATCACGCCTTCGTTGGCTTCGAAGCCGTCCATCTCGACCAGCAGCTGATTGAGGGTTTGTTCGCGCTCATCGTTGCCGCCGCCCAGGCCGGCACCACGGTGGCGGCCGACGGCATCGATTTCGTCGATGAAGATGATGCAGGGCGCGTTTTTCTTGCCCTGCTCGAACATATCGCGGACACGGCTGGCGCCGACACCGACGAACATTTCAACGAAGTCGGAACCGGAAATCGTGAAGAAGGGCACATTGGCCTCGCCGGCGATGGCGCGGGCCAAGAGGGTCTTGCCGGTGCCCGGCGGGCCGACTAGAAGGCAGCCCTTGGGAATTTTGCCGCCAAGGCGCTGGAAGCGTTGCGGGTCACGCAGGAATTCGACAACCTCTTCAAGTTCGACCTTGGCCTCGTCGATGCCGGCAACGTCGTCGAAGGTAACGCGCCCGACCTTTTCGGTCAGCAGCCGCGCTTTCGACTTGCCGAAACCCATGGCCTTGCCGCCGCCGCCCTGCATTTGCCGCATGAAGAAAATCCACACGCCGATCAAGAGCAGCATCGGGAACCAGGAAATCAAGATCTGCAGCAGCGGATTGGTACCCTCTTCCGGCGCCGCGTTGATGCGAACCCCGTACTGGCGCAAATCGGCGACCAGGTTGCTGTCATCTGGCGCATAGGTCTGGAATTGCCGGCCATCGCTGAACTGACCGATGATCTGCCGGCCTTGAATGGTCACTTCGCGAACCTGCCCACCTTCGACATCATCGATGAAATCGGAATAGGCCAGGGGCGCCTGTGGCCCACGCGAGGTTGTGCCCTGAAACAGGTTGAACAGGGCAAATAGCAGCAAAACGATAATGATCCAGAGCGCCGCGTTCCGGCTAAAGTTCAACGTCCGAACCCTTCTTGTAATTCGTTGTTGGTCTGCACCGGGGCCATGCTTCCCAAGGGCCACTTCAACCCCTGCTCCGGTCATCTTATCAGAAGATAATGCGCTTCGCCGCCTAAACAACTGTAAAGGATGCAACGGTCAAGGCATTTTTCGGCGCAAATCGGCACTTTCCCGCCGCAGCGTGGCCCCAGCCCTTGCGCAGATACCCCAGGAAAGGCACCGAAATCAGCCCTAAATCGTCGGAATAGGCGGGCAAAGCGGCGCGAGCCGGCGCCGGCAGCGGTACGCGCCGGATATCGGGACCGGTTTGGCATAGGAATTCCCAGCCCGTTTTTCCCAGAGGCCCAAGCCGCAATTCGCCCACGCCGGGGCGACGACCGGCGAAAAAGCGAAATCGGCCATCCCAAAGGATTTCCGTGCCGGGACGCAGGATCACGGTTGGCGCTCGTCCCGCCTCGCGGACCATCAGGACGCGCCCGCGGCGTGGCAACAACCGACAGCCGCCAAGCGTTGTGCCACGAGTGAAATCGCCCTGCATTCGCGAATAAAGTGCCAGCAGCCGTTCCAAGCGTGGCGTGAACTCGCCTCCCCCCACGGTCATCAGGCAGCGTGCCAAGGCGCGCAGCGCGACCTCGTCGGGGGCTTGCCGCAAGAGCTGGGGATCGAGCCACAGAAAGCCGGCGGGATGGGTTTCGACAGCGCACGCCAAGAGCCCGACGACGGACCGCTCGATTGCGCCGCGCGCCCGCGCGAGCTGCCGCGCGGTCGTCGCCAGGCGCGCCGCCGTCATACCCTCCGCCGCCAACACCGGAGCCAGGCGGCGCAGCCGCGTGCGGGCGAAGGCGCTGTTGTCGTTGGTTGGGTCCTCGATCCATTCGCACCCGCGCGCCTCCAAGACTGCCGTCAGGCGGGTCTTGGGTACATCCAAGAGCGGCCGCAGCAATCGGGCATTTTCGGTAAAACTCAGGGCTGACATGGCCGCCAGGCCGTCCAGGCCGCTGCCGCGACCGAGGCGCAGCAACAGGGTCTCGGCCTGATCGTCCCGGTGATGCGCCAGGGCGAGATGCAGAATGCCGCGGCGCGCGCAGGCCGCCGTCAGAAGCGCTTAGCGGGCGCGCCGCGCCGCCGCCGGCACGGAAGAGACCGCCTCCGGTCGCTGCCACACCAGCGTTGCCTGCGCGATGCCGCGTGCCGCCAACTGGCGGCGCACCCAGCGCGCCTCGCCGGCCGCGGCGGGCCGTAGCCGATGATCGACTGTGAGAGCGAGAATGCGGCCGCCGCGCGCCGTCGTCCAGTCATGCAAAAGAAGA
>JAJFGM010000823.1 GCA_021776145.1 Kiloniellaceae bacterium
CGGCTTTCGGACTGAGATTCAGACTGAATGGCCGACCTCGGCCCCACCGGCGCCCGTCAGGCGACGGTCGCGTTTTAGTGCCATGTCATCCCAGCGATTCATGCCCCAAAGCGCGACAAGGCAGGCGAGACTGGCGGCGAACCAGATCAGGGCGGCGAAAAGGGCGGTATGCAAGTGACTTCTCCCAGGGGGCTTTGAAGGTTTGGTCGAGCGACCGTGGCCCTAGAAGTAGGGGTATTACCGTCGAACGTATGTGATGGCGGTCACAGAGGGGCGATATATCGCCTTGCCTGCGGTGGGGCGTCGTTTGCCGCCAATTTCAGGGTTTGCCGGGAAGTGCCTCGACGTCGCCCTTCATGGCCAGGTGTTTGGCGCGATCCATGATGTAGAAGTTGCGGCCCTTGCGCCTTGCGAGGCCGGATTCGTACAGCTGGCTGACCGTCCGGGCAACGGTCTCACGGGTCGTGCTGATCCGACTGGCGATCTCGTGCAGCGGCGGCAGGTTGCGGATGACAAAAAGCCCTGGCACCGCGGCGTCGGGTTTTGCCATGCGCAGCAGCTCGGCATAAACGCGGTTCGCGGCGGCCAGGGTCGAAAGCTCCATGATGCGTACATCGCCCGCCCGGACCAATTGGCTGAGCCGCGTCAGTACCTTGAAGGTCACCTCGACGCGACGCTGAAGGAGGTCGAGGAAGTGGCTCGACGAGAGGACGGCGATCAGGCAATCCGTGGCGGCAACGGCGCTGGCCGAGCGCGGTCGGCCGTCCAAGGCCGCGAGCTCGCCAAAACATTCGCTGGCTTCCAGGGTCGCAAAGGCGATTTTCTTGCCTGACGCGGCGTAGCTGAGGATGTTCACTGCGCCTTCGGTGACGAGAAAGACATCCTTGCTCTCGCTGCCGGCGGCGATGATCTCGCGCCCCGCTGGATAGCGCCGCCATTTGCAACGGGCTTCCAGGCGCGCCACCTCCTGGGCATCAAGATCTGAAAAAAGATGAATATCCGCCAGGGACTTGGCCGAATTCGTCGCCATAGCGTCGCACCTTTCTCAAGCCCTTCAAGAACAGAGCCTACGGCAGGTACAGCGCGCGTTCAATGGTGGCAAGCAATGAAACTTCACCAGTGGATTGTGAGCGACAATAGCATTGACATAAAGATATCTTTATATGACTATATTCGTTCTATGCTGTCGCGAGCCGCTACAACGAGGATGCCTGCGTTGGAAGAACTGCTCTCTGCACTGAAAGCCGTCGCCGAGCCGACTCGATTGCGCCTTTTGACCCTCTGCGCCCACATGGATCTGACTGTATCGCAACTCGTTCAGATCCTCGGGCAGAGCCAGCCCAGGGTTTCGCGTCATCTGAAGCTCCTGTCGGAAGCCGCCTTGCTCGATCGACACCGGGAGGGCAGTTGGGTCTTCTATCGCTTGGCCGAACGCGGTGCGGTCGCGGAACTGGCACGGACGCTGGTCGATTCGATCCCGCAGCGGGATCCGGTCTTCAGTCTGGACATGGAGCGCCTGGAGGCGATCCGCCGGACGCGCGCCGAACTGGCCGCTGACTATTTCCGCCGCAATGCCGCGCATTGGGACGAAATCCGCGCGCTGCACGTAGACGAGGCCGAGGTCGAGCAGCGCCTGCTCGAGATCATTGCCGCCGCCAAGGTCGGCGACCTTCTGGACGTGGGCACGGGGACCGGACGAATGGCCGAGATCCTCGGCACCGAGGTGGCGCGCATTGTCGGCGTCGATCTTTCAACGGAAATGTTGACCGTTGCCCGCGCCAACCTTGAAAGGGCCGGTCTGCGCAATTGTCTGCTGCGCCAGGGAGACATGTACCAGTTGCCCATGCCGGCGGAATCCTTCGACGCGGTGACCATTCATCAGGTCCTGCACTTTGCCGAACAGCCGGGGCGGGTGATCGCCGAGGCGGCCCGGGTGCTGCGGGCGGGGGGCGAGCTAATCGTCGTCGATTTTGGTCGCCACGAACTCGACTACCTGCGCCAGGACCAGGCTCACCGCTGGCTTGGTTTTCGTGACGACGATATTTCGGGCTGGTGCGGCGACGCCGGCCTGGTGTCCCAGCCCACCACCTTCCTGCCGGGCGATCCCCTCACAGTCGGCATCTGGCATGCCCGCCGTGAAGCGGCCTGAACCAGAAGCAGCATGACCCAAAGGAGGTAATCCGTGTCCACCTCTCCCTCGCGCGATAAGGTCCAGCCCCTGGTTCATCCGCTACCGCCATCCGACGGTCTGGAGGTCTCATTCGAGATCTTCCCCACCAAGTCGGAAGCCGAAGAGCAACGATTGTGGCAGGAGGTGCGCCGCTTGGAGCCTCTGCAGCCACGTTTCCTGTCGGTGACCTACGGGGCTGGCGGCAGCAGCCGTCCGCGCACCCGTGCCCTGGTCGCCCGTACGCTGGCGGAAACCAGTCTGGTGCCGGCCGCCCACCTCACCTGTGTCGATGCCACGCGCGACGAGATCGATGCCATCGCCCGCGAGTACTGGGATATCGGCGTACGTCACATCGTCGCCCTGCGCGGCGACGCACAGGCCGAAGGCCCTTACCAACCGCAAGCCGGTGGATACGACTACGCCGTCGACTTGGTGGCGGGTCTCAAGCGCCTTGCCGACTTCGAGATTTCGGTTGCCGCCTATCCCGAAACGCACCCCGAGGCGAAGAGCGACGAGGCCGATCTCGACAATCTGAAACGCAAACTCGACGCTGGCGCCAGCCGCGCCATCACGCAGTTCTTTTTCGATGCCGATAGCTACTTGCGTTTCCTCGATCGCGCCCGTGCCGCGGGCATAGAGGCGTCCATCGTGCCCGGTATTCTGCCGATCACCAACTTCCAGCGTACCTGCCAGTTCGCCAAGAAGTGCGGCGCCTCGATGCCGGCCTGGCTGGTAACGCTGTTCGAGGGGCTGCCCGAGAACACCGAGACCCGCAACCTGGTGGCCGCCGTGGCCGCCGCCGAACAGTGCCGGCAGTTACAGGTGCATGGGGTGCGCGAGTTCCATTTCTACACCCTCAACCGATCCGAGCTGACAACGGCCATCTGCCGCCTGCTGCGCGCACCGATCCCGATCACCGGCGCGGTGCCGGTCTTGGCGGCGGCCGCCGAACTACAGGCGCGGGGCGGGGCTTCCAGGTAGGGAGATTGAAGCGATGAGCGATCTACTTGATATCCTTGGGGAGCGCGTTCTGCTCTGCGACGGAGCCATGGGCAGCCGCATCCAGGCCCTCGACCTGGAACTGGAGAAGGACTACTGGGGGCAGGAGAACTGCAGCGAGGTGCTCAATCTGTCGCGCCCCGACCTCGTGGTCGACATTCACAAGGGCTACTTCGCGGCCGGCGCCGATATGGTCGAAACCAACAGTTTCGGCGGCTCGCCGTTGACCCTGGGCGAATTCGATCTGGCCGATCGCGCCTTCGAGATCAACAAGCGGGCCGCTGAACTGGCGCGCGAGGCGGCGTCCGCCTTCGATGGCGATGGCCGCCGGCGATTTGTTCTCGGCTCGGTCGGGCCGGGTACGCGCCTGCCGACACTCGGCCACGTCACCTATGGCGAACTCGAGGTGGCCTTGACGACGCAGTGTGGTGGCCTCATCGCCGGTGGCGCCGATGCCATCCTGATCGAAACCTGCCAGGACACTTTGCAACTGAAGGCGGCTGTCAACGCCGCCAAGCTGGCGCGCGACGCGGCGGGCCGCGGCGACCTGCCGCTCATCGTGCAGGTCACGGTCGAGACCACCGGCACCCTGCTGGCCGGCGCCGATATCGCCGCCGCCGCGACCGTCGTGCATGCCCTCGACGTTCCCATCCTGGGTCTCAACTGCGCCACCGGGCCGCAGGAGATGGGCGCCCACCTGCAATGGCTGGGCGAATCCTGGCCGGGCTTGATTTCGGTACAGCCCAATGCCGGACTGCCCGAGCTGGTCGATGGCCAGACGCGTTATCCGCTGGGTCCCGATGAGCTTGCCAAATGGATGCACCGCTTTCTCGCCGAAGACGGCGTCAATTTGATCGGCGGCTGCTGCGGGACGACGTCCGAGCACATCGCCGCGCTTGATCGTATGCTGACCGGTCTTGCCGGAGGGCAGCGCCGGCCGCGGCCGGTCGAGCGCCGCCCGCATTGGGTTCCGGGCTTGGCCTCGCTTTACGGCCAGGTCTCCTACGAGCAGGAAAATGCCTACTTCTCCATTGGCGAGCGTTGCAATGCCAACGGTAGCCGCAAGTTCCGCGATCTGCAGGAAAAGGGCGATTGGGATGCCTGTGTCGCCATGGGTAGCGAACAGGTGCGCGAGGGTTCGCACGCGATAGACCTCTGCACCGCCTTCGTCGGGCGCGACGAGCGGGCCGAAATGAACGAGGTGGCAACGCGCATGCGTACCGCCGTCAAGGCACCGCTGGTCATCGATTCCACCGAGCTGCCGGTCATCGAATCCGCGCTGCACCTCTATGGCGGCAAGCCGGTGCTCAACTCTATCAACTTCGAGGATGGCGAGGCGCCGGCCACGGCGCGGGTCGAACTGGCGCGCCGGTTCGGCGCCGCGGTCATCGCCCTGACCATTGATGAAGAGGGCATGGCCAAGGAGCCCGACCGCAAGATGGCGGTGGCGAAACGTCTCTACGACTTCGCTTGCAACCGACATGGGTTGCCACCGGAAGACCTGATCTTCGATCCGCTGACCTTCACCATCTGCACCGGCAACGAGGACGACCGCAAGCTTGGCCTGTGGACCTTGGAATCGATCGAGACGATCGTCCGAGAGATGCCGAAGTGCCAAATCATCCTCGGCCTGTCGAATATTTCCTTCGGTCTCAATCCGGCGGCGCGCCATGTGTTGAACTCGGTTTTCCTCGACCAGGCGCTGCGGCGTGGCCTGACCGGCGCGATACTGCATGCCTCGAAGATCATGCCTCTGCATCGCATTCCGCCCGAAGAGGTGGCGACGGCAGAGGATCTGATCTTCGACCGCCGGCGCGAAGGCTATGACCCCTTGCACGCCTTCATCGACCTCTTCGAGGGCCGCAAGGCCGAGGAGGACGAAAAACCGGCGCGCGCGGAAGACGTCGAGACCCGGCTCGAGCAACGCATCGTCGACGGCGACCGCCAGGGCCTGGAAGAGGACCTGAACGAGGCCCTGGCCAAGCACCCGCCGCTCGACATCATCAACGTGCACCTGCTGGCCGGGATGAAAGTGGTCGGCGAGCTTTTTGGCGCCGGCAAGATGCAACTGCCCTTCGTATTGCAGTCGGCGGAAACCATGAAGGCTGCGGTGGCATTTCTCGAGCCCTACATGGACAAGCTGGAAGGCCAGTCAAAGGGCAAGATCGTACTGGCGACGGTCAAGGGCGACGTCCACGACATCGGCAAGAACCTCGTCGACATCATCCTCACCAACAACGGCTACGATGTGATCAACCTCGGCATCAAGCAGCCCATCGAGGCGATCCTCGCCGCGGTCAAGGAGCATGGCGCCGACGCGGTCGGCCTGAGCGGCCTGTTGGTCAAGTCGACCGTGGTCATGCGCGAGAACCTGCAGCGCATGACCAGCGAGGGCATCGATGTGCCGGTTATGCTCGGCGGCGCCGCGCTGACCCGCGCCTACGTCGAGGAGGACTGCGCCGCGGCCTATGAAAGTGGCAAGGTCGCTTATGCCCGCGACGCCTTCGACGGTCTGTCGCTGATGGGCAAGGTGGCCGAGGGTAGTTTCGACGAACACATCGCCAAGCGTGATGCCCGCCGCGCGACGAGTGCCAAGGTCAACAGCAAGAAGGCGCTTGGCCGGCCGGCGCGGGCCGACACCCGGCCAGTGGACTTCGAGGCCACGCGGCTACGCCGCGAGGAACTGGCCGCCGGTTTGGAGTTACCCGAACCGCCGTTCTGGGGTCGGCGCTGCCTGGAAAAGGTTGCCGTCGATGCCCTGGTGCCGTTCCTCAACGAACGCATGCTCTACCAGTTCCAATGGGGCTACCGAAAGGCCGGCCGCAGTCTGGACGCCTATATGGAGTGGGCAACGCAAGAGCTTCGGCCCCTGCTCAAGCGCATGCTCGATACCTGCAAGTCCGAAGCCATCCTGCAACCGCAGGCCGTCTACGGCTATTGGCCGGCACAGGCCGAGGGCAACGATGTCATCCTCTACGATCCCGCCGACCGGGCGCTGGAGGCGGCGCGTTTCACGCTGCCGCGTCAGGATCGCGACGGCGGCCTCTGCATCGCCGATTTCCTGCGCGATAAAGCTACCGGCGAATTCGACGTGCTGGGCCTGCAGGTGGTGACCATTGGCCAGCGTGCCTCGGACGTGGCGCGGCGGTGGTTCGCCGAGGACCGCTACCAGGACTATCTTTACCTGCACGGCCTTGGTGTCGAGCTGGCCGAGGCCTTGGCGGAGTATGTCCACAAACGCATTCGTGGTGAACTCGGCTTCGGGCACGAGGATGCCCGTGACCAGACCCGTCTTTTGCAGCAGGGTTATCGTGGATCGCGTTATTCCTTCGGCTATCCCGCTTGCCCGCGGGTCGAGGACCAGGATCAGATCCTCAAGCTGCTGCAAGCCGGCCAGATCGGTATCGAGATGAGCGACGAGTCGCAGTTGCATCCCGAACAGTCGACGAGCGCCATCGTCCTGCATCATCCCCAGGCGAAGTACTTTACGGTTTAGGCACCCTGTGTGAATCCGCCCTACATCATATAGTGAGAGCAGATTCACCGGGTCATTGGATCGCCGCTTGCGATTCCATGTGACCCGGTGAATCTGCTCCAGCACGGCTTTCTTCACTTCCGCTTGAGCGTCAATTGACTCGCCGCGCCGGACGTCGGCTAATGATCGCTCGGACAGGCGGGCGAGCTACAACGCCGCCTTTCCAGGCGTGACAGCGGAGAATTAAACGATGGTGGAACGATACGACGTCGTCATTATTGGCGGCGGCAATGCCGGGTTCGGCGTTTCGGCCCTGGCCCACGAGGCCGGAAAATCCGTCGCTTTTGTCGAGGAATGGGATTTCGGCGGCACCTGCCCGAACCGTGGCTGCACGCCGAAAAAGGTCCTGGTTGCCGCCGCTCATGCCCTGCACGAAATCGAAATCGCCGAGGTGCACGGCATCACTGTCGGCAAACCGAGCCTCGACTGGTCGGCGCTGATAAAACGCGAAAAGGGCATGATCGATTTCATTCCCGGTGCCATGGAGGATGTCGCCAGGAAACGCGGCGCGGTCTATCGCGGCCATGCCCGATTTGTCGGCCCCAACCGGGTCGCTGTCGACGGCACGCAGATCGAGGGCGATAACATCGTCATCGCCACCGGCTCGAAACCGCGGCCTTTGCCCATCCCCGGCGCCGAGCTGATGATCACCTCGGACGACGTGCTCTCGCAAGAGGAGCTGCCGGGTTCGGTGGTCTTCATCGGCGGTGGTGTCATCGCCCTAGAATTCAGCCACGTCTATGCCCGCGCCGGCGTTGAGGTGACGATCCTCGAGGTCATGCCGCGGCTGCTGCCGCGCGTCGAGGCCGGTGCCGTCGATCAGGTGCGGGCCGAGAGCGAGCGTATCGGCATCGCCGTCAAGACCAGTGTCAAGGTGCAGCAGGTCGCCGAAGAGGATGGCAAGCTGCGCGTTGACTTCGAGCACGAAGGCCGCACGGCGAGCCTGAGCGTCGATCGCGTCATCAATGGCGCCGGACGTATCGCCAATGTCGAGGATCTCGACCTCGAAGCCGGCGGTATCGTACATGAGGGCCTGCGTATTTCGGTCGACGCGCATCTGCGCTCCACATCCAACCCGGCGGTCTGGGTCTGTGGCGACGCCTTGACGAACTCGGCCCAGCTTTCGCCGCTGGCGACCTATGAAGGCCGCATCGTTGGCCGCAATATTGTAGAGGGCGCGATGGAGACGCCGGACTACGAGGTCGTGCCGAGTTGCGTCTATACGGTGCCGGCGCTCAGCACCGTCGGCCTCAGCGAAGAGGAGGCCGAGGCGCGCGGTCTCGACCTCGACATCAAGGTCAGCGAAATGACCGGCTGGTTTTCCGGCAAGAGCTATGGCGAAACCGTGGCTTGGGCCAAGGTGTTGCGCGACAAGGCGACGGACCGCATCGTCGGCGCCCATCTCGTCGGCCACCAGGGCGAGGAACTGATCCATCTCCTCGCCATGGCCATGCGGCACGGCATCACGGCGAGCGCCCTGAAAGACGGCATCTTCGCCTTTCCGACCTTTTCTTCGGACGTCAAGAGCTTGCTCTAAAGCCCGGAATTTGGAGTCTTTGTCACCGGGCAAAGTCCCCTTCGGTTTCGCTGAACGACTGCCGTAGCAGCGACCGATCGTCGGTTCCGCCCTGCGCCCGCACCGCGACGTCTATTCGTCGCGCCGCGTTGTAGCCCTGCGCCGCCTGAGCGGTCGGTTTGCGGACGTATTCCCGCGCGAACGCGGCGATGAAGGCCAGCACCGCTGGCGAATCGCCCTGGGTGAAAGGTGTGCGGCCGGGTAGAAGCACGGCGGCATCGCTGCCTTCGAGCCGCGCCTTGATCGAGGGACGCCTGTCTTCCGATACCAGGACCGCGACGATGTCGATGCCGCTTTGGCGTACCCTGTGAACGATATCCGCGCTTTTGTCGGCGTCGATGACGGTCACAAAGACATCCAGGCCGCCAAGGTGGCCGTCGGAAACTTCATCGGCATGGCTGTCGCGTTCTCGCGTCGCCAGCATGAAACCGTCGCGCATGTCGCGGCCCTCGACCGCTGCCTCGACGGAATGAGGAACGATCAGGAACATCTCGAATTGGTGCGCCCGCGCCGCCGCGGCGGCGCTCAACACCCCGAACACGCTCAGGAGCAGGTAGGTGGCCTTTGCTGGGAATGCCATTTCAATGCCGTATTGCGTCAGTTTTTTTGGACGTTTTGAAACCTGATCGACGAACCCGTTGTTCGCAACTCGTTTGTTGACAAGAACGGTTGTTTACGCGCAGTCCTGGCCGGTAGCGGCTTTCTGCGGCGTCGGTTGTGTCCCGCCGACGCACGCGCGCATCGATGCGCCGGTTGGTCGGGCCTTCCGCGCCGCGTTACTGGAAGTGCGCGGCTTGGCTTTGAACAGGGAAGGTCCGCCACCGCCAGTCGCGGTACACGTCCAATGCTCGACTGCAACTGCCCGGCGGGTCATAATTGGAGATGAGAGAGTCTTGAGCTCGTGTAACTGGGAGGATGAGAATGTTCAGTCTGCTGAAATCTGGTTTTGCACCCATAGCAATGGTTGCCGCTGTCGGTCTGTCCGGGACCGGCATGGCGGCCAACGACGCGCCCTATACAGAAAAGTGGGCGCCCAGTGAGTGGGGCGCCGACGACAAGGCCGGCGCGGTCAACCGAACGACGCCCGAAATGGTGATGAAGGCCGTCGGTCTGGTCAAACAAGGTAAGGTCGCCACTCTTGGCAAGATCTACGAGCAGGAAGCGCCGGCTTTCGGCTCGCGCGGTTGGCGCATGTCCATTCCCGGCCTGCCGACCGGCGGCCCCTTCGGCAAGCACGAACTGGTCTACAACGATGAATACCTGTCGACGGAAATCGGCCAGATCGGCACCCAGTTCGACGGGCCCGGCCACATCGGCGTGATCACCTCCAAGGGCCATTACTTCTACAACGGCCGCTATCTCGAGGATGCCGACGTGACCTCCTACGGCATGGGGCCGCTCGGTGTCGAATTCGTCGCCGAGAAGGGTTTCGTCTGCCGCGGCGTGCTTTTGGACGCCGTCGCCTATCGCGGCGGGGACCTGAAGGTGCCGCAAAAAGCCGAAGCCGGCGATCCCGGTATTGTCACCGCCGACGATGTCAAGGCGATGGTGAAGGCCCAGGGCATCGCTCCGATCGGCGAAGGCGACTGCGTCTTCCTCCACACCGGGCATGGCAACATCTGGAATCCCGATCATTGGGGTGAGTACGACGCCGCCGAAAAGCAGAAGCGCATCGCCGAGTTCAATTCCGGCGAGCCGGGCTTCGGTATTTCGGCTTGCGACTACATGGCCGAACAAAAGATCATCCTCACCGGCGCCGACACCTGGGCGGTTGAAGCCGTCGGCCCCGGCTTTGCCGGCGAAAGCGGTGAGATCTTCGAATGCCACGTGCAGATGATGACCCGGCGCGGCATCTGGAACCTGGAGAACCTCGACCTGACCCAATTGGTCGCCGACAAGGCCTATGAGTTTCTCTTCGTCTGGTCGCCGCTGAAGATCAAGGGCGGCACGGGCTCACCGGGCAACCCGGTGGCGCTCTACTAAACTTCTGTGCTTAAGCGAAAAGCTCTGCGGGGGTCGGCTCAAACCGACCCCCGATTTTTTGCGGGCAAGCCATGGTCGGTTGTTCAGTGAATTTCTTGTGCGCTGCCGAT
>JAJFGM010000824.1 GCA_021776145.1 Kiloniellaceae bacterium
CATGGAACGACAAGGAACCGGTGAGGGAGGAGCTTTTCGGCGTCGAACGGCTTGAGCAGCACGCGAAAAGCCTCGCTGCCGCGCAGCCGGTCACGACGAGACCGCCAGTCGTCCTGCCTTTGCACAGCCGGCTCAATGACAATGCCGCGGTGTTGCTTGCGGCCTATCGCGCGAGCGCCGCGGAGTTGGAGAGCGGCCGAAGTGTGGTTCCTGCTGCAGAATGGCTGCTCGACAATTATCACATCGTCGAGGATCAGATCCGCGAGATTCGCGATGACCTGCCCCTCGGCTATTATCGCCAGCTACCGAAACTGGCTGAGGGACCATTCGCCGGTTATCCGAGGGTATTCAGCCTTGCCTGGGCCTTCGTCGCCCACAGTGACAGCCACTTCGATCCCGACACAGTGCGCCGGTTCATTGCGGCCTATCAGCGGGTTCAGCCCCTCACGATCGGCGAATTGTGGGCTGTTGCGATTTCTCTGCGAATTGTCCTCATCGAGAATCTGCGCCGGCTGGCGGATCAGATCACGGCAGGAAGAAGGGCGCACGCAGATGCCGACGCGCTGGCCGACCGGCTTCTCGTATCAGGAGACGCCCGATCCGCGCTCGAAAGGGATATCTCCACGCGCTCATCCGGGACTTTGTCCGAAAATTTCGCCGCGCACCTCGCGAAACGGCTCAGGGACCAGGATCCAATAACAACGCCAGCGCTCGGATGGCTGGAGGAGCGGCTCAGATTTCAGGGCGCTTCGATAGATGAAGCAGTGCAGCACGAGCAACGGAGCGAGGGCGCATCCAACGTTACCGTTCGCAATGTCTTCACCAGCATGCGGCTGATTTCCGATATCGACTGGGAAGAGCTATTCGAGAGCGTGAGCCTCGTCGATGAACGGTTATGCGCGGCGAGCGCCTTCGCTGCAATGGATTTTCCGACACGAAATCTATACCGAAGCGCAATCGAACAATTGGCCCGCGGTTCGTCTTCCACCGAGCTCGAAGTCGCCGATCTTGCGCTGAACGCGTCCCACGCTGCGGCGGCAGGGGCGGCCAATCCAGCGGCGGCGGAGCGCGCCGGAGATCCGGGTTATCATCTGATTGCCGAAGGTCGGTGCGCACTCGAGCGAACGATCGGATTTCGGCCGCCTCCCCGTCTGCGGATCAACCGCTTCCACATCCGTCTCGGTATTGGCGGCTATGTCGGCGCAATCCTGTTTGTCACCACGGGATTGTTGTTGCTCGCGCTTTTGGCACTTGCGACTCCCGGCCTTGCTGTCGGCTGGCTCGCGTTGTTTGTTCTGATCGGGTTCCTCCCGGCGACAGAGGTCGCGTCCGCACTGGTCAACCGTGCAATCACTTGGAGCTTTGGCGCAACGACCTTGCCGGGCCTTGAACTTACGACAGGCGTCCCGCCATCGCTTCGAACGATCGTCGCCGTGCCGACGCTGCTGACCAGCGAAGCCGACCTCCTGGAGCAAATTGAACGGTTGGAGGTCCACCACCTCTCCGGCGGCGATCTCACCTTTGCGCTGCTATCGGACGGTGTCGACGCGGACCAGGAGGTCCTTGACGGCGATGCCCATCTTCTCGGCGTTGCGGCCGAGGCGATCGGACGCCTGAACCGCCGTTACGGGCCGGGCCCCGGCGGCAGCCGCTTCCTCTTGCTGCATCGGCACCGTGTCTTCAATGCGGGCGAGAATAAATGGATGGGATGGGAGCGCAAAAGAGGCAAGCTGCACGAACTCAATCGACTTCTGCGCGGCGCCACCGACACGACGTTCATGCCCGTCGCGGCGCCCGCACCGCAGGTGCCGGCCGACGTGCGTTACGTAATAACCCTCGATGCCGATACCCGGCTACCGAGAGACGCAGCGCTCCGGCTGATCGGCAAGATGGCCCATCCGTTGAATCGACCTGAATTCAGCGACATCGAGCAACGTGTCGTCGACGGGTATGCCATTCTGCAGCCGCGCGTCACTCCTTCGCTTCCCGTCGGCCGCGAGGGGTCATTCTATCAAAGGGTCTTTTCCAGCCCCGGCGGTATCGATCCCTATGCGGCGGCCGTCTCGGACGTCTACCAGGACCTCTTCGGCGAGGGATCCTACACCGGTAAAGGCATCTACGACGTCGATGCCTTCGAGGCAGCACTCGCCGGCCGCGTCCCCGAAAATGCCCTCCTCAGCCACGATCTCTTCGAGGGCGTTTTTGCGCGCGCCGGCCTCGCCACTGACGTTGAGGTCGTCGAGGAATTTCCGTCCCGCTACGACGTCGTGGGCAAGCGCCAGCATCGCTGGACGCGTGGCGACTGGCAGCTCCTACCTTGGGTGTTCGGGCACCGAATGGGACCTCAAGCGATGCCGTTGCTCGGCCGCTGGAAGATGCTGGACAATCTGCGGCGAACGCTGATTGCGCCGTTCACCTTGATAGCACTCGGCTGCAGTTGGCTGCTACCAATGCCTTCAGGCATGATAGGGGCCCTTCTTATTCTCGCCGCCATCGCGATCCCGGCATTCCTTCCGACCTGTTTTTCCGTGCTGCCGCATCGTACCGGCGTTCGCCTTCACCAACAATTTCGTATGCTTCCTGCCGACCTGACGCTTGCGGCCACGCAGACTCTTCTATCGGTCATGTTCCTCGCCGATCAAGCCTGGCGATTGGGCGACGCCATCGTGAGAACGCTGGTGCGGCTGATCGCGACGCGCCGCCACCTGCTCGAATGGACGACGGCCGCGCAGTCGACGGGGAGTCCACGACTGGCTCTCCGCGGCTTCTATCGGCAGATGGCGGGCGGTACCTCGCTAGGACTGGTCATGGCTGCCGGTGCGGTCGCATTCGCGCCGCCATCCTGGCCACTCGTCCTGCCCCTTGCACTGCTATGGCTGACAGCGCCGGCACTCGCCTTGTGGACCAGCCGATCGCCGGCCGTCGGACCGAGGCTTTTCGTTTCAGATCCGGACGCGCGCGCCTTGCGCCTCATCGCTCGTCGCACTTGGCGCTTCTTCGAGACATTCGTGACGCCGTTAGACAACATGCTGCCGCCGGACAACTTCCAGGAGGATCCAAAGCCAGTTGTCGCGCACCGAACTTCGCCAACCAACATCGGTCTCTATCTGCTCTCCGCCATAGCCGCCCGCGATTTTGGCTGGGCAGGAACAACGGAGACCGTCGAGCGGCTGGAAGCGGCATTCAGCTCGATGCAGAAGCTCCCGCGGTTGAAGGGCCATTTCTTCAACTGGTACGGGACGAAGGATCTACACGCGCTCGAGCCCGCTTACGTCTCTTCTGTCGATAGCGGAAATCTCGCGGGTCATCTGATCGTGCTCGCCAACGCCTGCGAGGAGTGGATGGATGCCCCTATTGCGCTTACTGCTCCGCTTGGCATCACAGACAATGTTCGGCTGGCACGTGAGACCATCGACACCCTGCCTGCGGCGAGCGATGAGCATGGGCGGCAGCTCACCTCCATCCTTGGAGAAATCGAAGCCCAGTTGAAAGGGCCTCAAGCGATCGAAACACTGTTTCCGACGCTGCAACGACTTATTGAAAAGGCCTCCGAGGCGGCTCACGACGTTATGACCACAGTCCCAGACGACAGCTCCCCGGATCTGGTATTCTGGATCGAGGCCCTGACGAAGGCCGTGGCCGAACATGGTCGTGACTGGATCCAGATTGCCGATGCTCCGGATAACCTGAAGCACCGATTGAACGCGCTTGCAGACACGGCGCGGGAGATGGCACTTGCGATGGATTTCGCATTTCTCCTCGATCCTGAGCGGAAACTGCTGTCAATCGGCTATTCCCTTGCCGACAATAGCCTCGATCCAAGCTGCTACGATCTGCTCGCTTCGGAAGCACGGCTCGCCAGCCTGTTTGCTGTTGCGAAGGGAGACGTTGCGACACGGCATTGGTTTCACCTCGGCCGGGCAGCGACACCTCTCGGGAGCGGATCGGCGCTGATCTCTTGGTCCGGATCCATGTTTGAGTATCTGATGCCGTCGCTGGTGATGCGCGCTCCGGTCGGCAGCCTGCTCGAGCAAACCAACCGTCTAGCGGTGGAGCGGCAGCAGTCTTACGGACAATCGTTGGGCATCCCCTGGGGTATTTCGGAGTCCGCCTATAACGCCCGCGACATGGAATTCACATACCAGTATTCCAACTTTGGCGTTCCCGGTCTCGGCCTGAAGCGCGGTCTCTCGGAAAATGTGGTTATTGCGCCCTATGCTACGGGTCTTGCGGCCATGGTGGGCCCGAACAGCGCGAGGCGGAACTACACTCGACTTGCCGAGATGGGAGCGGACGGCCGCTACGGATTCTACGAAGCTCTCGATTTCACCCGATCGCGACTTCCTGACAACACGGAATTCGCAATCGTACGCAGTTTCATGGCCCACCACCAGGGCATGACCATCGTTGCCATAGCAAACACCCTGCATGATGGTCAGATGCGCGCCCGGTTCCATCGCGAACCGATGATCCAAGCCAGTGAGCTCCTGCTTCAAGAACGCATGCCACGGAACGTCGCTGTTGCGCATCCGCGGGCCGAAGAGGTGAAGGCTTCTGCGATCGAGGCCCGTGTCCAGGCTCCGACGGTGCGCCGGTTCACGGCGTTGACCGGCGGTGCCCCAACAACGCATTTGCTGTCGAACGGCCGCTACACGGTGATGCTGACCGCCGCGGGGTCGGGCTATAGCCTCTGGCGCGATATTGCCGTGACACGATGGCGGGAGGACTCGACCCGCGACGACTGGGGCTCCTTCATCTTCCTACGGGACACGCGAAACGGAAACATCTGGTCTGCTGGGGCGCAGCCGGTCGGAGGCGATGCGGAAAACGACGAGGTCGTCTTCGCGGAGGATCACGCAGAATTCATCCACCGCGATGGCACGTTGACGACCACTATGGACGTTCTCGTCTCCGGGGAGGATGACGGCGAGGTTCGCCGCGTATCGCTGACCAACAGCG
>JAJFGM010000825.1 GCA_021776145.1 Kiloniellaceae bacterium
GACAGAAGACCAAGTTAGCCGCGAGGCGTGCCTTTGGGGCCTAACTCACCGTGGTCGTTGGCGCCGCGCGGCAGCCACCTGTAGCCAAGAGCCGCCATTGACATCGCGTATAGTCATAAAAACGGCACTTAATCCTGAAAATCGATGACAGTACAAATCTGAAGTGGTGGATAGGTGATAAGTAACATGTTGTAATTAACACTCCAATTCCAGGAAATTTCGTAATAAATTTGTAGTGAATCGCTATTTATTGATTGTCATGACGTCTAAGAAATCAAGTGGGAGGACAAAAAATGAAAATCCTGCAATCACGAGGCCTGAGTTTTGCTATTGTTTCTTTATATTTCTTTTTGTCTTCTGGCGCGGTTGCGCAGGGAGATGAAGAATCCAGACGGTGCGTGTCTGTGACCCCTCTTCCGAGTGATTTAAACGTTGAGAAACAGATCGACGGTGTGCCGCCCGAATTGGCGCGTTTCTTGGGCGTGTGGAGCGGAAGTTGGAATGGGGCAGGCTGTGGAACGCTCGCCGTGACCAGCGTAAAGGCCGATGGAGCAGCGATGGTGGTCTATAGCTGGGATCCAAAGTGGGGAGGAAGCGATAATCCCCTGACTATTGAAGGGAAAATCGACGACGGTGAGCTCGTTATTTATCTGCGTGGAAGAACCGAGGTCACTTACGAATTCACAAGTCCTGACGTCTTGAAGGGCACCTACTATCGGAATGGGAAATGGACGAACAAGATGCGGGCCGTAACGCCATGAGATGTTAGCCACGTTCTTGATAACCCATTGTCATGTATAGGGCAGAACGGAGCATGGATTTAGGCTAACGGCATTGATGATATTGAGTTTTCCGGTAACTCTTAATCAGCGGGTCCAAGGTTCGAGTCCTTGTGCGCCCACCATTCAACCCTTTGAAACCGCTTGTGGATTCGAGGGATTTCTTTTTTGTTCCAATGGGGCGTTAGACACTCTAATCAGCCCTGTTAGGCACTTTTGCCGCCGTCGCGGCCCAATTTCATTCCACCCGGCGAATCGCAGTTCGCCTCTCGGCGGCATCGCAGGCCGCCCGCGCCAGCCGGCGACAGCGGCACAGTTTTCACCATGCACCTGCCTCTGGTTGGCGAACACGACGCGACGCGCTGAATTGTAGCGGCCGCGAATAATGCTCGGTGACGGCGCGCGCTGCTTGCATTTATTGCGCAAGTTCGATGGCGTCGGTCGATTGGCCGGAATCCGGAAAGACCTGCAACACGGCAAGGATCAACTGCGGGCCGACATGCGGACCCTTCAATCGCTTCGATCTGTTCCAGCCCTATCCAACCGGGCCTTCAGCCATTCCTGCCAAAACGACGTTTCCGACGCGACTTCCGCATCGGAGTGCCGCGACATTAACGGCGGGGATTTCGCGGTCGCCGTGCCCACGTCGGTTGGGTGCCCTCTGGCGTGGGCTCGCACCGCGCGCTGCTGCGCGAACTGCATCTGACCGAACAGCTCGGCGTTTGGGCAGAACACCGCTGGCGCGTTGTTGTCGAATCCCCAATCGAACCACCGGTGACAGCGGCCCGTGTTGGAGCAGTGCATGCATGCCCATTCCGCGTTGAGGATGTCGGACCAGCAATGTTCGACCGCGGTTTCGAGGTCGATGTGGAACCGCTGCAGCATGTGTCCCATGCGCTGACGGTGTCGTGCATTGCCCCTGAAGCTGGTGAACAGCTCGCTTCGATTTTTCCCGGCTTTATCCAGCAGGTCGCTCATGTCCCTGGCGGAGAGGGCGAACACGCCCTTGTTCAAGCGGCGTAACGCGCGTCTGCGGCGCAGGACGAGAACGGCCTTTCGAATGGGATTGTCGACTCGGAAAAAGTAAGGCTGCTGCATAACGACTCCGCTGCCCCGTCGGGCGGTGAGGGAAAAGAGACGTTGTTTGCCACCAGTCTCAGACGCACAGAAACGCGCCTCGTCTTTGCAGCTCGTTGTTAGCCACGAGTCGTTGCAATGTTATCGCTACGCCTTGCCGCGCGTCCAGTCAGTTGTTGCCGCCTTCGGGCACCGCGAAAAATGCTCAACGATGGCCCAGCAACCGATGGCGACAAACCCAATGCCGGCGATCGGCTTTGTCAGAGCACATCACCGTGAGCCGGATCACCTCGGGTGAGCTGTTGATATTGCGCAAGGGATTTTGCATCGCCGCAAACTACGAAACGCCCTCGACCGCACCAAACCGATTTGCTCCGACATCGCCTGGCTGATGCGTGCGGTTCATTATGGTGGTGTTCGATGCGCGTGCGCGCCGATTTGCGCCGCACCGCGCGATTAAGTCTTCCAGCTCTTTCCGCGTAACCCCATCGTGTACCATCACCGCCTGAACGATTGGATCGGCGAGTATCTCTGGAAGCGAAAGCTCTCTGTGGCATTGGCTAAGGGGCTTCGGCATCGTCGTTATCCTCCAAATTGGTCGCCTATGCGGACCGACGGTAGATTTATCGCGAGAGCAGCATCCGGCCATGGTGGACCGTAAAGAGGCCGAACGCCGCGGCCCACAGAAGGCCAGAGGCCCAAAGCAAGTGGCGGCTGTAGATGTCCGGGACCATGGACGCCGCCACGCGCGACACCGCCGCCGCGGCAATAAGGATGTATATAGCGGCGGTCCATCCGTCGGCGGTCAGCCGCCGCCCGGTATGTCCCAGGTTGGTCCGCGTCATCACTGCGAGCGTCATCGATCCAATGGCGCCGGCCGTCAGGGCGTGCAGCCCGGCCGTCGACGGAAAGACCTCCGGCAGAAATACGCCGAGGCCGAGCAGAGTGAAGCCGGCCGGCACCCAAGCGAAGCCGAGATGGAGGCTCCAGACGAGCGGCTCGGAAAGCGCGCGGTGACCGCGCCAGCGGGCCAAACGGGCAAAGCTCGCGAGGCCGGCCGCGAGCAGGACACCACCCGAGATCGGAGCAAGGGGGCTGGCCACCCAGGAGCCAAGCGCAGCGAACGTGAGGACCAGGCAGACGTGGTCGAAGCGGCCGAAGCTGGCGGGCATATGCGTCTCGGCGCGCTTCGCCAGCCAGTTCCGGGTGAAGCTCGGGATAATGCGCCCCCCCACAAAGCTGATGAGCAGGATGATTGTGGCGATCCCGAGACGCTGACCGATAAGGCCAGTCGAGGTTTGGCCGGCGGCCTCCAGATGTGTGAGGAGATTGGCCACGAGCACGCCGGTCAGCGCAATTGGCATAGGCAGATTGCGCCAGTTGCGCCCCGAGACGATCTCGCGCATGACCACGGCGAGCAGGACAAAGAGGAACGAAAGGTCGAGCGCGGCGGCGAGCCCGGGGCCGATGAGGGCCGACGTGGCCATGGCGACGCGGCCTATGAGCCAAGTCCCGAACAGCATGATCAGAGGCAGGCCCTGAAGCGGCATGCGGCCCGTCCAATTGGGGATCGCCGTCAGCAGGAAGCCGGCGATGACCGCCCCGGCAAACCCGAAAATCATCTCGTGGGCATGCCAGCCGGCCGGGCTGAAGGCGGTCGGTATCGAGGCCGCCCCCTGCACGACCGCAAGCCAGAGCGTGACAGCGGCCAACCCCCAGAGGCCGGCGCCCAGGAAGAACGGGCGGAAGCCCTGGCGAAAGAGCGCCGGTCCGTCGAAAGACCGATAGCGGGGAATTCCGCCGCCTCTGGTGCTCATCCCGGGTCCGTGCCCGGTTCTGTACAGTGCCGGATATTCCGCTCGTGGACTTCGAGCATGTTCGTCAGGTCGCGATGAAGCGCGCTGTCGCCAATCTTGGGCAAGGCGTCCTGAAGCTTGCCGACGACCCAGGCTTGACCGCGGTTGAGCAGATCGATGCGCGCGCAGGACGTTTTTAGGGCGATCAGCTTTTCATAAAACGCGCCGGTCTCGACGCTCGGCGTACCTCCAAGACGTGTAATGTGGCCGGTCAGCATCGCACAGAAGCGCGCTTCGTCCTTGGCGATATCGCGAAGTGTCGCGCGGTCCGCCACGCCTGCCGCCTGCTTGGCAATTTCGGCGACGCCCCGGGCGCCCGCACGCTCGCCTTCCAGCAGTGCGTTCATCAGCGCAATCGTCTCCGAAGCGCTCATGAACCCGAGGTAGGCCGGATCGAGCTCGTGCATGAAACACGGTGGCGAGGCATAGGTTGACCCGCTGTATTGACTTAGATCGAAGGGATCGCTCGCCGGGAACGTGTCCTTGAGGGCCTCGTCCAGCTTGTCATCGACTTGGCGGTTCGATGCCTCGTCCGACCGGCCCGCGGCGCCCAGGGGCGCGTCGTGGCGTCTGAACCGCGCGCAGCCCGCCTCGGTCACGATCGCGTCGAGGGGAATGTCGTGCGGCTGCGGATATATCGTCTCTAGACGGCCGAACTCGTAACCGACACCGATGGTCAGCGGCTTCGGGTTCAGGGTCGCCAGGGTGCGGTCGTAGTAGCCGCCGCCATAGCCCAGGCGGTAGCCCGCCGCATCGAACCCCAGCAGAGGCACGAGCAGAGCCGTGGGTTGGACCTGGTTCCGCTCCGCGGGAACCGGGATATTCCAGATCCCGCGTCCCAGCTTCATGCGCGGTTGCCACGTCCAGAATTCCAGCGGCTGCTGCTTTTCCACCACGACCGGCAGGGCGGCCTCGGCCCCGAACGCCAGGAAGTCTTGCACCAAGTGGCGGAGGTCGATCTCCCCCTTGAAAGGCCAATAAAAGCCGATGCGGGCATGGCGCAGTTCCGGGAAATGCTCGCCAATCAGGTCGCAAAGCAGCGATCTGACACGCTGCTTCTCGCCACGCGGCACGGCCAGGCGCCGCGCAAGCAACTCCGCCCGTGTCGCGCGACGCCACTCTCGGATTTCGTCCCAGCTTTCCATCATTTAATTGTCTTTCCAGTGCGGTGCAGCCGTTCGAGAGTCGCGCGGGCGCTGCACACGATCTCTTCGATCCGCGCCGCCGCGCTCGGAACGGTCTCGATCGCGCCCGCGACCTGACCGGCGAAGAGCGCCAGGAGTTCGAGGTCGCCGGTCGTCGTCCTCAGCGGCGAGTCGGTGCTGAACTTGTAGATCGGCCGGCCGTCCTCATCGGCGATCGCTTCGCGCGGAATATCCTCCGCGCTGTACCCGAACAGGCGTTCTCCGAGACTATCCGTCAGCCTGTTGGCTATCACGCGCACGGGCGAATTTGGTGGCCAGTTTATGGCGAAAGCGTCGGTATGGACGGTGTTTTCGAGTCCGGCGGCAACGACTTGCGTCTTGTGATAGTCATGCGCAAAGGACTCCTCGGTGGAGAGAAAGGCGGTGCCGCAGTGGATCCCCTGCGCGCCGAGCGCGAGGGCGGCGATCAGACTTTCGCCGGAGGCAAAACCGCCGGAGCCGACGACAGGGATGGACACCGCTCGCACGATTCGCGGCAGCAGGACGAGCGACGATACGGTCCCGCGGACATGCCCTCCGGCCTCAAGTCCCTGCGCGATGATGACGTCCGCGCCGGCCTGTTCCGCCGCAACGGCGTCCTCGACCGAGCCCACCTGATAGAGGACCAAACTTCCTTTGTCCTTGGCCCGCGCGATCGCGGCGGAGTCCACACTCCAAAAAAAGCACAACGAATGGACCTTCCTCTCAATACAGACCGCGAGTTCCGCTTCGAGCAGAGCCGGATCGGTTGCGGCCGGAATCAGGTTCACGCCGAACGGTCTGTCGGTCTTGGCCCGAACCGCGTCGATCTCTCGGGCGATCAATTCCGGAGACTCCCGGACCATACCTAGAAAGCCATAGCCTCCCGCCTGGGCCACCGCCGCGACCAGTTCGGCGCGCGCGACGCCACCCATGCCCGCTTGAAGAATCGGATAACGACAGCCGAGACTATCGCAGAGCGGCGTGCGCAGATCCGGTTGTTCGATCATCGTTGCCTTCGCCTAAGTCCTGGCTTGCCGCTCAAGGTATTCCTTAAGCGCCGCGGCGGTGTTGCGATCCGTGTCTTTGGCTCCGAAGACCCGTGTTTTGGCCTTCTCCACGTGGGCCCGATGGTGTTTGCCATGGTGGATTTCCAGCATGGTTCGCGAGATATGCGGCGCCAAGGCGTCGTATGGGTAGGGAAGCCGCGGCAGAGTGATCTGCATTGCCATCTCCTGTAACGTTAAGGGGTAGGGATGCCCGACAGGTCCTTCCCGGTTTGTCGCTCTAGCTTAACCTAGGTATCGCCCTAAGGTTTGACAAACGAAGAAGAATTGCCGTTTATATCGATATAATCGATATAAACCTGAGTACTGTTACAAATTCGGATGTACGATCCTTGGACACGGAACTGGCGCGGACCTTTCTGACTGTCATCGCAGCGGGGAATTTCATCGGCGCTGCCGAGCGGCTTCATGTGACCCAGTCCACGGTAAGCGCTCGAATTCACGCGCTGGAGGACCAGCTCGGCTGCAAGCTCTTTGTTCGCAACAAAGCCGGAACCACGCTCACCCCGGCAGGCCGGCAGTTCGAGAAGCATGCGAGCACGCTGGTCCGGACGGTGGAGCAGGCCCGGCATGACGTCGGAGTCCCTAGAGGTTTTCGCGCCGCGCTGACGGTTGGCGGTCGTTTCGGATTGTGGGAACAATACCTGTCGCGATGGCTCCCACTCATGCGAGAGCGCGCGCCCGACGTCTCGGTCCGCGCCGAGATCGGATTCGAGGCCGATCTCATGCAGGGACTTGTCGAGGGTCGTCTCGACATCGCGGTCATGTATACACCGCAAATCCGCCCGGGATTGAAGGTCGAGCCACTGCTTGAGGAAAAGCTTGTCCTGGTTTCAACCGATCCGGCGGGCCGACCGGAACCGGGAACAGGCTATGTCTACATAGATTGGGGACCGGAGTTCTATGCCAGACACAACGCCAGTTTCCCAGATTTCATCGGGCCGGCCCTCACGGCCAATATCGGCTGGTTGGGGCTTCAGCATATTCTCGAGAACGGTGGCTCGGGATATTTTCCGGTGCGCCTCGTCCGCCGGTACCTTGAGGCTGGCCGATTGACCAGCCCGCGGGAGGCCCCAGAGTTCTCCTTGCCGGCATACGTCGTCTATCCGACCGACTCCGATCCCGAATTATTCGGCATGGCTCTCAACGCCATGCGAGACCTTGCCGCCGCCGAACCCGCGCAAGACGGCCGGCCTACGTTCACACCTAAGATATGGCGCAAATGAAGGAGAACCGCTATGGCCGCGCAAGTGACCATCAGCGCAGCCAGAGATAAAGCATCTCGCCATTGATTTTCACGAAAACTTTTTCCAGATGCCAGCGCCAGAGTGAATAGGCGCGGTGATGCACCCTGCGCTTCCTGATCTCCGTGGTGAACAGCGGGCCGCAGCTGTGCCACCAGAACCGCACAGTCTCGTGGCGGAATTCGATGCCGCGCTCGTGCAGCAGGTCCTCGACCTGGCGCAATAATAGTGGAAAGCGCACATACATCATCACCGTTAGGCGAATGATCTCCGGCGAAGAGTTGAAATAGCGGAAGGGATCCCGTATCGCCGGACGCTACAAGGCACCCTCCCCAGGCTCAAGCCATTTTGGTCTGACACCGCCATGACGGGCACTGGATCGCGACACGGTGCCCCGCCGGTGAAAAACCAACAGCCCGGTACTTCGCCCATTCGTGGACTTCAAACTCGACTATTGTAAGTACGCTCGGTGATCGGTGTGTTATTTCAAATGTTATGGACATCGTACTTATCACTACCGTCATCGCGTCGCTCTTCCTCGTCATAGCGGTGTCGGAGCCGTTGGCGGCGCGCTTGCGTCTGCCCTACACCGTGAATTTGGCCGTGGTCGGTATCCTGATCGGTGTGGGCGCGCTGTTTTTTCTGCGGACCGAACTGACCGATGCGCTGAACCCGGTGGCCGAAGCGATTCTTGGCCTGCCGATCCGATCCAACGTGTTCCTCTATGTCTTCCTGCCCACGCTGTTATTCCAGGCGACCCTGGGGATGAACCTGCGACGGATGATCGACGATTGGGTTCCAATCCTGGTACTTGCCGTCGTGGCCGTGGTCGTGGCCACGCTGACAGTGGGCTACGCGCTCTCATGGGCAAGCCCGCTGCCGCTGGCGGCCTG
>JAJFGM010000826.1 GCA_021776145.1 Kiloniellaceae bacterium
ACGCCGGTGCCGCGTTGCCGCCGGCCGAAGCTTGCATCGTAGAGGCGGCCGGCGCGGGTATCGCGCACACCGTTGAGCACGTAGTCCTTGCGTCCCGGTGCGTGGGTTTCCAGCCACTCGGCGAAAAGCTCCTTGATTTCCAGCGGCAGGCGCAGCAGCACATAGCCGGCCCAGCCGGCACCGGCATCGCGCGCCGCCGTCAGGATTGCTTCCAATTCGCTGTCGTTAAGCGCCGGGATCATCGGCGCGGCGAGAACGCCGGTGGGGATTCCCGCCGAGGCGAGTCCGGCGATGGCGGCAAGGCGCCGCGCGGCGGTCGGCGCGCGTGGCTCCAGTTTGCGGGCCAGATCGCGGTCCAGGGTGGTCACCGACAGCGTCACCCGGGCCAAATTGGCGGCGGCCATCGGCGCCAGGATGTCGAGGTCGCGCAGAACCAGATTGGACTTGGTGACAATTGTGACCGGATGGCGATGCGCTGACAGGACTTCGAGGATGGCGCGGGTCACGCGCTCCTTACGCTCGATCGGCTGATAGGGATCGGTGTTGGTGCCCATGGCGATGGGCTGCGGCTTATAGGACTTGCGGGCCAGTTCGCGGCCAAGCAGTTCGGCCGCTTCGCGTTTGACGAACAACCGGATCTCGAAATCGAGGCCTGGCGAGAGGCCGAGCCAGGCATGGGTTGGGCGGGCAAAACAATAGATACAACCGTGCTCGCAGCCGCGATAGGGATTGATCGAGCGATCGAAAGGAACGTCGGGTGAGCTATTGCGCGTTATGACGCTGCGGCTCTTGTCGGATTCGACACGTGTCCGCAGGGGCGGTTCGTCGCTGTCAACGGGGCTATGCCATCCGTCGTCGATGCATTCGCTCCGCAGCTGCTCGTAGCGGCCATTCGCGTTGCTGGCGGCGCCGCGCCCCTTGCGCGGCTGGCTGTGAAGGTCCTCATGCATTGGCTTTCATAACATCACAGTTGAGAACAAAACAAGAACAAATGAATTAATGACCGACCCCCTACCTGCGTTATGCGCCCAGGACTATCAAAATTCCCAACAATTGCGGGTCCCCGGTATCCTAGTCGCGGGTCCGGGTATTAATTGGAACAGAAGAGAAACTCCCCTGGCTCAAGGTGTGTCCCGACCGAGATCCGCGGCCCACGGAATTATAAAAAGGCGGCCAGCGAGCCGTCACCCCGCCATTCACCGCGCATGCGTTTGAGGATGGCCGGCGACAAGTAGGTTGCGACACGCTCGGCGACGTGCGCGATCAGCGCCGGGTCGCTGTTTTCGGCCGACCAATCCTCGGTGCTCGCGGCAAGATGTTTGGCGGCGACGCGCGCGCGGCTTTGCAGCACCTGCCATTTGACGCACCAGGTGATGGCGCGGAGAAACAAGAGGCGCCGCATGGGGAGCAGCCAGGGCCGCAGAGTGTTGGCCAATTCGCCGCCGCCGCTGGCGCCGGCGAATTGCAGGTAGTGGCGGTAAAAGGCGGCCACCTCGGTTATTTGCAGCTCGGCCCAGACATCCGGGTCCCAGGTGGTGGAGGAGTAGACCGTGGCATGGGCGAGGTCGATGCCGGGTGAGCCGTAAAGCGCCTTTTCGAGATCGACGATGATGGCGTGACCGCTGGCGTCGATGAGAAAGTTGCCGGGATGGGTGTCGGTCAGAACCAGGGTTTGCGGCTGCCGCCGCGCCTTGGCCGCTGTTTGCGCGGCGAAGTCGCGGGCCCAGGCCAACTCGTCGATGATCTCGCCGCGGCTCGCGATGTCGAGCTGGGCCACATCCATGTGGGTGGCTTGGCTTTCGATTTCGAGCATCACCCCGGCGACCGCATCGATATGGTCTTCGAGCGGCGCCCGCGACGCGGGCAGCGGCAGGGCGTGCACCCGCGCCATGCATTCGGCCAGCGCTGGAAGGTCCTCGGGTAGCCGCGGCGGTCTGCCCTGGATGTGCTCGACGAGCAGGGCACCCATCGGCAAGGCAGCGGAGGGCGGAAGCACGGCGTGCAGCCGCGGCGATCGCCGACTCGCGGCGACGCGCTGGAAACAGGCGGCCTGGTATGACAGGTTCTCGGCTGCCGCGAGCGCGAACTGGCTTTGTTTCGGGACCCGCAGCAGAACGTCGCGGCCAGCCAGGGCCAGATGGTCGTGCGCCAGACCCTTGACGGCGAGGGGCCGCAGCTCCGCCGGTTGCACGTCCCCATAACCGGGCACTTCCGCCAGGGCCGCGCAAAGCGCCGCGCGGAACCGGCCATCGTCGGTCGGGGGCGTTGTGTTGCGAATCTCGGACATGGGCGATGCCCTTATCACAAAGCGTGAACAGCAGGAAATGCACAGCTGTGTTATGACGGCGCGATGACTGCTGCGCGGCTTTCAATCGTCATACCAGCCCTGGACGCGGGCGGGAGTCTGCCGGCGACCCTGGCGGCACTCGCCGCGGATTCGGCCGAGCCCGGCGCGCCCGCAGCGCTGGACCTAGCCGTTTTCGCTGCCGCGGGCATCGACATCGAATGTATCGTCGTCGATGGCGGTTCGCGCGATGACAGCCTGGAAGTGGCGCGTTGCAAGGGGGCTCGGATTGTCGCCGCCGCGGCCGGGCGCGGTCGCCAGCTGCATGCCGGCGCCGCTGTCGCCCGCGGCGACTGGCTGCTGTTTCTGCATGCCGATACGATCCTGCAGACCGGCTGGCGGCAGAGCGTCACGGCTTTTCTGAAGCGCCCGGACGCGACAGAGATGGCGGCCTGCTTTCACTTGGGGCTCGACGACAGCGATCCTCGGGCTCGACGTATCGAACGCCTGGCTCTATGGCGCACGCGTCGCCTTGGCCTGCCCTACGGCGACCAGGGCCTGTTGATCTCGCGCCGGCTCTATGATCGTCTCGGCGGGTTCCGGCCGCTCGCTCTGATGGAGGATGTCGATCTCGCGCGCCGCCTCGGTCGCCGTCGTCTGGTGTTGTTGCAGGCCGAGGCGCGAACCTCGGCGGCGCGCTATCGTCGCGACGGCTGGTGGCTGCGGCCGGCCCGCAACCTGTGTCTGCTGGGCCTTTATTTCCTCGGCGCGCCGCCGCACTGGTTGCGCCGCCTCTACGGATAGGGTTGTAGGGCCTGTGGACAATTAGGCTGTGGCCTCGGTTCGAGTCCAATTGGCCCGCAGCAAGGCGCGAGAAGGAAGGACATGCTGAGCATATTCGACGACGAGCAACGCGGCTGCGGTCCAATTGGGCCGAACCCCTTCGGGGCGGGGTGGATTTTCGCCAGGGCCGCGTCGCGCGCAGCTTGTGGGAGGCCCACCCCCCATGTGGCACAGAGGGGGCGCCACGCGCTCCTTGCCCGGGCGAAAATCCGCTCCCGCCGAG
>JAJFGM010000827.1 GCA_021776145.1 Kiloniellaceae bacterium
GGGGCGTGCGGTACCCCCCCCCCGCCCGGCTCGCTTCTCCCATCGTCTTAGGGCCTTATCAGCGGCCAGCTTCCGGGTCGCCGCCGCCCCGGCGGAAGAGGATGCATGACCTCCGTTTCGCGGACATCGCAGTCGGCTATCGATCTGGAGCGTGTCAGCAAAAGCTTTGGCGCGACCGTCGCTGTCGACGACGTCACCTTCTCCATAGACAAGGGCAGCGTGCATGCCCTTCTCGGTGAGAATGGTGCCGGAAAATCCACCATCGTAAAGATGCTGTCAGGCCTGGTAGAGGCCGATAGCGGGAATTTCACCGTCTTTGGCGAGAGAAAACGGCTTTCAAACCCGCGGGTCTCCCACAGGCACGATATCCAGACGGCGTTTCAGGAAATGACGCTCGTCAAGGATCTCACCGTCCTCGACAACATGCTTCTACCCTATGCTCCGGTAAGCCTGATCGGCACGGTGAATCGCCGCGCCGCCGTCACCGCAATTGGCGCGCACTTCGCGCGCCTCGGGATCGAGGGCATCGATCTCTATGACGAGGTCGGGACGCTCGATCTCGCAATTCAGCAGAAAATCGAGATCGCGCGGGCGGTCTACCGGAAGCCGAAAATCCTGCTGCTGGACGAGCCGACCTCGACCCTGACAGGCCGCGACGTCGATTGGTTGGGCGAGGTCATTGCCGGGCTCAAGGCGCAGGGAGTTACGATCGTTTTCATCTCGCATCGGATCCCCGAAGTACGGGCGTTCTGCGATCGGCTGACGGTCCTGCGCAACGGCCAGCATATCGTGACCGGAGATGTCAGCGAATTCCCCGACGCCGAAGTCATCGAAATGATCATTGGCCGTTCGATGGCGCAGACGTTTCCCGCGCGGGCCGAGGGACCACCGCAACTCGGCCCAGAAGTTCTGGCGGTCAAAAATCTCTCGGCCGGGCGTAAGTTGACGGATGCCTCCTTCGCGCTTCACCAGGGCGAGATCCTCGGCGTCGCCGGTTTGCAGGGCATGGGACAGCTCGACTTGTTCCTGGCTTGCTTCGGCATGGCCGACATTCATGGTGGCGTCCTCTCGGTCGATGGCAGACCGGTCGTGATCACCTCGCCTGTGGAAGCGATTCGCGCGAACATCGGGCTCGGCCTGGTGCCCGAGGATCGCAAAACGGAAGCGCTGTTCCTCAATCTCTCGGGCAAGCACAACGCGTCGCTCCCTGTCATCGACCGCTTCACCCGTTTCGGTCTGATCGACACCAGCGCGGAAAGCGAAGCCATCGACCGGGCCTTCGACCGGGTCGAGGTCGACGGCAGCGCCGCGTGGACCCGCGTCAGTGCCTTTTCCGGTGGCAACCAGCAGAAGATCGCGATTGCCAAGTGGCTGGTAGCCGAGAGCCGCATCCTGCTGCTTTTCGATCCCACGCGCGGCATCGATGTGGGCACCAAACACGAGCTTTACCTGCTGATGCGGGAGTTCGCCGAGGCCGGTGGCGCCGTGCTCTTCTTTTCCACCGAAATTCCCGAACTGGTGCATTTGGCTGACCGGGTTCTGGTCCTCTATGGCGGCGGCGTCAGCGCTGACATCCCCGCCGAAGAGCTTAGCGAGCAAGCGATCGTCCGCGCCGCCCTGGGTGGCATTTCGAAAGTTGAGGCGCGGGTATCATGACCGCCACTCCAGCGGATCCGAATAGGGGCCGGGAGCGCGGTTATCGGGCGATGCTGCACCGCTTCCGTCCGGCCCGGCACCAAGGAATGCTGATTGCGATCGGGGTATTCGTCGCCCTTTTCCTGACCGTCGACCTCATCAGCCCCGGCCCGGTCAGTTATTTCGAAATCAGTTTCATGTCGAGCGGCGGCGCGACCCTGGCGCTGGCCGCGTTGGGCGAGACATTGGTGATCCTGTCCGGCGGTTTCGACCTCTCGGCCGGGGCGGTCATTTCGCTGGTAAATGTCGTGCTGGCCTCCAACATGGATTACACCGACATGGAGGCCTCGGTCCCGCTTTGGACCTTGGTTGGCGTGGGGATCGGCATGCTTGCCGGTGCTTTCAACGGTTTCTTCGTGGCCTTTCTGCGGCTGCAGCCGATCGTCGTCACCCTTTCGACAATGTTCATCCTGCAGGGCATCACCCTGCTGGTCATGGACAAGCCTGGCGGGTTCGTTTCTCCCAGCCTCGGCAATTTCTACGTCGGTGATGCGATTCCGGAATTTCTGCCGATGCCGATCGTCCTGTTGGGCGTCGTCATTCTCGCTTGGCTCTGGTTCAAGAATACAAGCTTCGGCATGGCCATCTATGCCGTGGGCAGCGACCCCGAAGCCGCCCGCTCCGCCGGCTTGCGCGTCGACTTCACCCGTTTTGGCGTTTATGTCCTGGCCGGCGGTTGTTATGGCCTTGCCGGGGTTTTCATCAGCGCCCAGACGGGTTCCGGCGACCCGCTGATCGGCAACCCCATGCTGTTGCAGATCTTTGCCGCCGTTGTCGTTGGCGGATCGCGGCTTGGCGGCGGCAAGGGCGGTTGCGTCGGATCGATCTTCGGCGCGTACATTTTGATGATGATCGTCAATGTTTTGCTGGTGCTGAATGTTTCGGCATATTATTCGACGATCGCGGAAGGCGTCATCCTCGTTCTCGCCGTGCTTGGCGCCTCGGTGAGTCGTCACTCGATCCTGGCCCAGCATCTTCGCGATGCGCGCTCCAGACTGGCGGCGGCGCGCGCCGGTATGCTGCCGCGCCAGCTGGGTTCGGAGAACCGCCTCTTGCGGATCACGGCCAATCCCGCCGCTACCGTGGCAAGGGACGCCGCCGCGCGGCCGTCCTTCCGCATCCGCCACGCCGAAACCTTGCGTTTTGCCTTGCCGGCCTACATCTGCTTCTTGCTGATCGTTCTGGTGACTCAGGCGGTGCTTGGCAACGCCATGTTCAACTGGACCTACTACAACTCGATTATCGTGCTTTCCAGCTTCCTGGCCATTCTGGCGCTGGGACAGGGCACGGTAATTCTGACCGGAGGGCTCGACCTCTCGGTGCCCTGGACCATCGGTTTGTGCGGCATCCTGCTGGCCGGCATGGTCAAGGGCTCCGACGTGGCGCTCATCTATGCGCTTCCGCTGGTTCTCGTCATCGGCTGCGTCATCGGGCTGTTGAACGGCCTCGGGATTGTGGTGCTCGGTCTTTCACCGATCGTCATGACCCTTGCGACCAACGGCATTCTGCAGGGCATCGCCCTGATTTATTCGAACGGCACGCCGGACGGCTTCTCATCGCCCCTGCTGCGCTGGTTCATGACCAGCAAGGATTTCGGCTTTACGCCCGTGGTGGTGCTGGTCCTGATCTTGGTTTTTCTCGGCGTGCTGCTTCTAGGTCGCACACCGTTCGGGCGGCGGGTCTACGGCATCGGCAACGGCCAGCGCGTCGCCGAGCTGTCGGGTATCTCCGTCGGTTCGACCTTGGTCCTGGTTTATGTTCTGTCGGGTTTCTGTGCCGCGTTGGTCGGCGCCTTGCTGACCGGCTTTTCCGGCCAGGCGAGCCTGGGCATGGGTGACGAGTACCTGCTGCCCTCGATCGCCGTGGTCGTGGTCGGTGGCGCGTTGATCACCGGCGGCCGCGGGCACTACCTCGGCATGCTTGGCGGCGTCTTGCTGTTGACCGCGCTGCAGACCCTGCTGGCCGGAACGACGCTGCCCTACGCGACGCGGGCGATCCTCTTCGGGCTGGTGGTGCTTGGCGCGGTTATCGCACTGCGGGAGCGACGGCCATGACTCCGCAAGACTGAAATTGGAAACAACATGAGTGGAGGTTCGTTCATGCAGGAAACCAGGGGTACTGCCGGCTCGCCACCCCGTGGCCTCGCCGGCCAACGGATTCTCGTAACCGCCGGTGCTTCGGGCATCGGCCGGGCGATTGCCAACATGCTGATCGCCAACGGCGCCAGGGTGCATATCTGCGACATCGCTGATAATTTCCTCGACGACTTCGCCAAGGCCCATCCCGATGCCGGCCAGACCAGGGCCGATGTGTCAAAAGATGCCGATGTGGACCGCATGTTCGAGGATGTGGCGGAAAACCTCGGCGGCCTCGACGCGCTGATAAACAATGCTGGCGTCGCCGGTCCGACGGGAGCGATCGAGGACCTCGACACGGCGGCCTGGCGGCAGTGCATCGATGTCTGTCTGACCGGCCAGTTTCTCTGCGCGCGGCGGGCGGCGCCAATGCTGAAAGCGGCGGGCGGCGGCTCCATCGTCTGTATCGCGTCGGTGGCGGGAAAGTATGGCTATGCCTACCGGACGCCCTATTCTTCCGCCAAGTTCGGGATCATCGGGCTCAGTCAGAGCCTGGCGAAAGAACTCGGACCCAGCAATATTCGCGTGAATGCGATTCTTCCCGGCATTGTCGAGGGGCCGCGCATCGAAGGCGTCATTCGCGACCGCGCCGAGCAGGTCGGTGTGTCCTATGAGGAGATGGAAGCGCAGTACTTGGATAAAACGTCACTGCGCCGCATGGTGACGGCCGACGATGTTGCCGCCACCATTATGTTCTTGCTGTCGGACGCGGGTCGGAATCTTTCCGGCCAGTCGATCGCCGTCGATGGCAATGTCGAAACACTCTAGATTCAAATGTTTAGAGTCCTTCCGATTGTGAAATTCAATCACTTGAGTTTCACAATCAGGACACCGGGGAGAAGAAATTGGCTCGTGTCGCAATAATCGGAAGCGGTTTTATCGGGCGTGGCTGGGCGATCAGCTACGCCCGCGCCGGCCACGACGTCGTACTGTGGGATGCCGTCCCTGGTGCGCCGGATCAGGCGATTGACTACATCGCCGGCGTGATGCCGGATCTGGCGGCCAACGGCCTGCTGGGCGGGAATAAACCCGAAGAGATCCGCGCGCGCCTTTCCGCCGCGGCTAGCTTGCAAGAGGCGCTGGACGGTGTCGCGCATGTCCAGGAGAACACGCCCGAGGACGTCGAGGTCAAGCGCAAGGTTTTCGCGCAACTCGACGCCGCGGCGCCGGCCAATGCGGTGTTGGCCAGTTCGAGCTCGGCGATCCTGCCGTCGAAATTCACCGAGGATCTGAAAGGCCGAGCGCGCTGTCTGGTCGTGCATCCGATCAACCCGCCCTATCTGGTGCCGGCGGCCGAGGTCGTGCCCGCGCCCTGGACCGATCCGGCCGTGGTGGAGCGTACACGTGACTTCCTGGTGACCGCCGGCCACGCGCCGATCGTCATGAAAAAGGAACTCGACGGTTTCGTGATGAACCGTATGCAGGGCGCGCTTTTAGAGGAAGCCTTCCGGCTGGTCGCCGACGGCTACGCCTCGATCGAGGATGTCGATATCGGTATTCGCGAGGGGCTCGCGCTGCGCTGGTCTTTCATGGGCCCCTTCGAGACCATCGACCTCAACGCTCCGGGCGGAGTGCGCGACTACGTCGAACGTTATCAGGGCATCTACGAACGGATATTTCCATCGCAGCAGCGGCGCGTCGACTGGGCCGGCGAGGTCATGGACCAGGTCGACGGCGAGCGCCGAAAGAAACTGCCCGCCGATAAACTTGTCGAACGGCAGGTCTGGCGTGACCGACGCTTGATGGCTCTCGCCGCTCATAAGCGCCGCGCCGAAGACGACATTGGCAAATAAGCGATTGTAGCAACAAGAGCAGGGAGACCCGACCATGCCGACCCAGGGCAAAGTTGTCATCACCTGCGCCGTCACCGGTGCGATCCATACGCCGACGATGACGCCGCATCTTCCGATTACGCCGGACCAGATCACCGCCGAGGCGATCGCCGCGGCCGAGGCCGGCGCGGCCATTCTGCATCTCCACGCCCGCGACCCCGAAACCGGCAAGCCGGACCAGACGCCAGAGGCCTTCAACCGCTTCCTGCCGCGGATCAAACAGGGCACCAACGCGGCGATCAACATCACCACCGGCGGCAGTCCCTATATGAAGGTCGAAGAGCGCGTCCTGCCGGCCGCACAGTTCAAGCCCGAGGTGGCCTCGCTGAACATGGGCTCGATGAACTTCGGGCTGTTTCCGCTGCTCGACAAATATCAGGACTTCAAGTTCGAGTGGGAGCGCCAGCACCTGGAGGCGACGCGCGACCTGGTATTCCGGAACAGCTTCAAGGATATCGAGTATATCCTCGAGACCTGCTACGAGAATGGCACGCGCTTCGAGTTCGAATGTTACGATATTTCGCACCTTTACAACCTCGCGCATTTTGCCGGCCGTGGTTTGGTCAAGCCACCGTTCTTCGTTCAGTCGGTCTTCGGTATCCTCGGCGGCATCGGCACCCATCCCGAAGACGTTGCCCATATGAAACGCACGGCCGACCGGCTGTTCGGTTCCGACTATCGCTGGTCGGTGCTCGGCGCCGGCGCGAGCCAGCTCCGCATCGCGGCACAGGCGGCGGCGCTGGGCGGCAACATCCGCGTCGGACTGGAGGACAGCATCTGGGCCGGCAAGGGCGTGCTGGCCAAATCCAACGCCGATCAGGTCAGGCTGGCGCGCAAGATCATCGAGGGTTTGGGCATGCAGGTGGCCACGCCCGACGAAGCCCGCGAGATCCTTAGCCTCAAAGGCGGCGATCAGGTGGGTTTCTAAGCCGGAGGCGCGTGCGATGATTCGTATTGAATTGTTGGTGGATGCCAAGGCGGCGCTGGGCGAGGGTCCGCTTTGGGATGTCGCCGAGCAGCGCCTGTATTGGATCGACTGCTTTGGCAACAAGGTGCATCGCTGCGATGCCGCCGGCGGCGCGCGGCGTTCCTGGACGGTGCCCGAGAATATCGGTTCGATGGCTTTGCGCCAATCCGGCGGGGCGGTCTGCTCTCTGCGCAGTGGGTTTCATACGCTCGACTTCGAAAGCGGCGCGGTGGCGAAGATCGTCGACCCCGACCCGGGCAAGCCGCGTATCCGCATGAACGACGGCAAGGTGGATCGCCAAGGCCGCTTTGTTGCCGGATATATGGATGACGAAGAGAGCGACCCGCTGTGCAAGCTGTTTCGCCTCGACGCCGACCACAGCGTTCATGTACTGGACAGCGACATCATCTGCTCCAACGGCCCCTGCTGGAGCCGCGACGGCGCGACCTTCTTCTTCGCCGACAGCTTCCGCAGAACCATTTACGCCTATGACTACGAAACATCGACCGGTGACGTTTCCAACAAACGCGCCTTTGCCAATTTCGCGGAACTGGGCCTGACGGGGTTCCCCGACGGTGCGACGGTCGACGAGGAGGATCATATTTGGAGCGCCGAGGTCTTCCGCGGTCGCCTGGTGCGCATTGCCCCGGACGGGACGCTGGACCGGGTTGTCGGTCTGCCGGTGGAGAGCACCACAAGCATCAGCTTCGGCGGTCCAGAGCTCGATATCGCTTACGTGACGTCGATGGCGCGACCGATCGACGGCGCGATGCCAAGGGAGCGCGAAGCCGGTGATGTGTTTGCCATTCACGGGCTCGGTGTAAGGGGCTTGCCGGAGACCCGCTACGCCGGGTGACGTTAGATAGAAACGGGAGGAAACAATGCGTATTGAAGTGGTGATCGATGTCAAAACGATCCTCGGCGAAGGGCCGCTGTGGGATGTCGACGAGCAGCGTCTCTATTTCATCGACAGTTTTGGCTGCAACGTATTCCGCTGTACCCACGACGGCCGGGAAGTGCGTGCCTGGGACGTGCCGTCGAAGATCGGCTCCATGGCGCTGCGCCAGAAGGGCGGCGCGGTGGTGTCCCTGGAGGATGGCTTCTATGGGCTCGACTTCGAGACCGGCGACGTTGAACTGATCGTCGACCCTGAACCGGGCAAGGACGGCAATCGGATCAATGACGGCAAAGTCGACAGGCGCGGGCGGTTCCTCGCCGGCTCCATGGACAAGGTCGAGGACGGGCCCAACGGCGCCCTCTACCGGCTCGACCCGGATCTGTCGCTGCACACCCTGGACAGCGGGATCGTCGTGTCGAACGGGCCTTGCTGGAGCCCCGACGGCAGTATCTTCTATTTCGCCGATACCTGGTCCGGCGAGATTTGGGCCTATGATTACGACCTCGATACCGGGAAGGTGTCGAACCGGCGGACTTTCACCAAGGTCGACACCTCGACCGGTGGCGCGGCGGACGGCTCTACCGTCGATGCCGAGGGCTGCTTGTGGAATGCCCAGGTCTATGACGGCAAGATTGTTCGGTATGCCCCGGACGGCACGATCGAGCGGACCATCGAGATGCCGGTGAAAAAGGTGACGAGTTGCATGTTCGGCGGACCGAAATTGGATATCCTCTATGTGACGTCGATGGCTAAACCGCCCTTGCCGCGGTTCCCCGGCGACGGCGTCCTGCGCGGCAGCCTGTTCGCGATCCACGATCTTGGCATTAAGGGCGTTCCCGAAATGCGGTTCGCGGGATAGGCAAAGTGGCGCCGCGTCGGCGCAGGCCGCCAAAACATCGCCGGTCGCGTAAGCTTGTTTTCTCCGCCCTTGCCTCCGATGTTATAGGGAAAGCAACACGGAGATTCCCATGCGGTCGAGCGACACCGAGAGCATCGAAGGCTATCACGCCCACGTCTATTTCGACGCCGACACCCGCGAACCGGCGCAGAGCCTGCGCGAGGCCGTCGAGGCGCGCTTCGAGGTGCGCATGGGACGCTGGCACGAAAAGCCCGTCGGTCCGCACCCCTGCTGGAGCTACCAGATTGCCTTCACGCCCGAGCTTTTCAGCACCCTCGTGCCGTGGCTCGCCCTCAACCGCCAGGGCTTGGTGATTTTCCTGCACCCGGAGACCGGCGCCGTCATTCCCGACCACACCGACCATGCCCTGTGGATGGGCGAGAAGCGCGAGTTGAACCTGGATGCGCTGAAGTGAGGCGCCGGAGGTCTGGCCGGCCTTGCCGTTTTTCGGCGGTGCCCCTGGCCCTCGGTTTGACTTGCTGTTTGCTGCTGGTGACGCTCGGCGTCCGCGCAGAAACATTTGATCTGTCGCAAGAACGCGTGGCGGCCCTGGCTGCCCTGCCGAGTCTCGGCGCAGAGGCATTCGATCCGGGCCGCCTTACTGGGCGTGTCGTCGTTGTCGGCTTCTTTGCCTCCTGGTGCCCGCCCTGCCGCCCGGAGTTCGCCAACCTCAAACGCGCCAAGCAAACCTTCGGCGCGGATCTGGAGGTGGTCGCGGTCAATATCCATGAGGCTTTCGGCGGCGATGACGGCGGTGTGCGTTTGCGGAAATTTTTGCAGCAGACCGCGCCGAACTTCTTCGTTCTCGCCGACGGCGAAGCCGTCGCTCCGCAGTTCGGCGGCGTCGAGCGCATCCCGACAGTCTTCGTCTTCGACCGTCAGGGGCGCCAGAGGCTCGAGTTCATCCACGCCCAAGGCGCCAGCAAAACACACGCCACCTTCGAGGAACTGGCCGCCGCCATCCGGCCGCTTCTTTAAGGCCGACTCGATCTTCGATCCAATGCGTGCCCGGCACGATCGCGTTGCAGATGGTTGGGCCGGAGTCCTCGTGACACTGCCCGGCGGACTTCTTGTGCCGCGCTCCACTATGTCGTGGCGGGTGCCGCGATAGGAAATATCCGTAAAAAGCCACGTCGGGCACCAATCGCTGTGAAATCTGCGGCTATGCAATCCGTCATTCGCGCAGTGCCTTCGCCGGTTCATTCAACGGATAAGCGCGGACCGATCGCATCGACCGACAGCGGCTCCTGTGGCTGGACGAGGCAAGGCCGGAATGTCAGGCTGATCGGCGAATATTGGTTGGAGAGCGGCCGAAACGCGGCTTCGGCACCAAATCTTCGATGGAACGACTGTATGCCCTTGGCCACCTCCGCCGCCCGCAGGCTTAAGAATCGGCTCGCTCCATGGCCGCCTTCGCCAGTGTTGGAACAGGTCCGAATTCCGTCAAGACCCTACGTCCTGATTGCAGGGACGTCCGGGCTCAAACAGCAACTTCTGCCGACGGTTCGGGTTTGATGAAATCGCCAAGGCCGGCGCCATGATTATGAAACCCGACATCAAGACCTTGGCGGAGATCCCGCGCAGTGTGCTGACGGGCTTTGCCCAGATCATGCTCCAACCCTCACCTCTGGTCGGCGCCGCATTCCTCGCCGGTGCTTTCTGGAATTCATACAGCATCGCCGCGTTCGGTATCCTCGGCTGCTTTGCTGGCGTTTTCGCGGCCATCGTTCTGGATTATCCGAAAGACAGCAGGCATGACGGCCAATACGGGTTCAACGGTGCCCTGGTGGGGTTGGGCCTGAGTTACATGTATGAGGCCTCGACACTGCTCGGGGTCCTGGTCGTCGTCGGCGGTGTCGCCAGCGCCATCGTCATGCACCAGATGCTGCTTTTGAAATTGCGTCCCTTTACCTTTCCCTTCGTCATCATAACTTGGTTTCTTATGGTTGTGTTGTGGGGGACCGGCTGGTTGGCTGGGGCCGCGGGAACGGTCCCCGAGCAATCGAAAATCGTGGCGCTCGAGTCCCTGGCACGAGGGATTGGTCAGGTGCTATTTCAGGAAAATCTCGTGACCGGCATGGTCTTTCTCGCCGCCATTGCCTGGCGCGACAGGATGCAGGCGCTCTATGGGCTGCTGGCAACCTCACTCGGCCTGGGCATCGCCTGGCTGGCAAATTTCCCAATCGATGCGATTAATCTTGGGCTCTTCGGCTACAATGGCGTGTTGTGCGGAATTCTGTTTGCGGGCCGAACCTTGAGGGATCTTGTCAGCGCCACGGTGGCGATCGCGCTGTCGCTTTTGCTGGTGAGATTGGCGCTCAGCCTTGATGTCGTAGCCCTTACGTTCCCCTTTGTCGTTGCGTCGTGGTTTGTCCTTTGGGCTCGGCGCAAAACCAAGAGCCGGACCAATTGGGCCTGAATCCGCCGTCCGCGCTCGGCCATTCCGGGGCAGCCTGTTTGCAACGAGCGGCACGGCTTGGCCGGGTCCGGGAAGAGTCAAAAAAACATAAGCAGAATCAATTGCATAAACCGAAAATCGCGCGACGGCTTGAAAAAAAAGGCCCTCTTGATCACGTTTTCTGCTATTTCAGCGGGGTAACATATTTTTACCGCAGGGCCATGGGCCGGGTTCTGTTGTTGACCAAGCGCAGCGTTTCCGCGTGGGGTGTTTGTCGATGAAGCCGGAAAAAACCAGCGAGCCGTGGCGCGTCGGTGTGCTCTTTTCGAGCAGCGGCTTCTTGGCCGTTATCGAAGAAACCCAATTGCGTGGCACCCTGACCGCC
>JAJFGM010000828.1 GCA_021776145.1 Kiloniellaceae bacterium
CCGTGGAGGTCCTGACCTCGGCCGAGTTCTGCAACCCGCAGCGCAGGGTTGCCCACCTGCTGACGATGTATGGGTTTCTGGCTTACGTCATCACGACCGCCATCATGGTGTTCGGCTATCCGACCCCCGCCACCCCCACGCCTGTCATCCTGCCGATCCTGTGGATCCTAGGTGCCCTCGCGGCTTGCGGCGGCGGTTACTGGTTCTGGTTCTTCATTCGGGTCGACGTCGTCGCCGAGGGCAACTCGCCCTTCCGCATCGTGCGCGCCGATCTCTTCATACTCTCGCTTCTCGCCAGCGTAACGCTTGGCTTGATTTGGGCAATTCTGCAGGCGGCGGGCAGCCCGGGGACGAGCCTGTTCCTCGGTATGTATCTCATCGCAACGACCGTGCTCTTCGGATCCGTTCCCTGGTCGAAGTTCTCACACATGTTCTTCAAGCCCGCGGCGGCCCTCCAGAAAAGGGTGGAAAACGCCGACGGCTCGAGGAGCAACCTGCCGGCCCCCGCCGACAAACCGGAAATTTTCGGCAGCGCCCGCCGACAGCCGCGACACTACTAATCAGCCATCCATTGGGCTTCGATACAGGAGATAACGGATCACCATGCCGACATTTGTTTATATGACACGATGCGACGGTTGCGGACATTGCGTCGATATCTGCCCGTCCGACATTATGCACATCGATAAGACCTATCGCCGCGCCTATAACATCGAGCCCAACATGTGTTGGGAATGCTACTCCTGCGTGAAGGCCTGCCCGCAGAATGCGATCGATTGCCGCGGTTACTCTGACTTTGCGCCCCTGGGCCACAGCGTCCGGGTGCTGCGCGAAGAGGAAAAGGGCACTATTTCGTGGAAGGTCAAGTTCCGCGACGGCCGCGAAAAGAATTTCGTGTCGCCGATTCGGACCACGCCGTGGGGATCGATCAAATCACCGTCTGACTACGATGCGCCGAACCCCAGCGACTTGAACTCCCAGGAGCTGGCGCACGAGCCGGACGCGCTCAACATCGAAGGTGGCTTGCCGGCGTTAACCCCCGATCAACTCAAGCAGGGAGTGGTCTAGTGGGTCTGTTCACACGCCGGAAAACCATCTTTGTGGATTCCGATATCCTGGTCATCGGTGGCGGCATGGCCGGCTGCGGGGCGACGTACGAATCCAGGTATTGGGGCCGCGACCTGAAGGTCGTCGTCGTCGAGAAGGCGAACATCGAGCGCAGCGGCGCCGTCGCGCAGGGCCTCTATGCGATCAACTGCTACATGGGCATGCAGTGGGACGAGAACCAGCCCGAGGACCATGTGCGCTACGCCCGCAACGACCTCATGGGCCTGGTGCGCGAGGACCTGGGTTATGACATCGCCCGGCATGTCGACTCCACGGTGCACAAGTTCGAGGAGTGGGGCCTGCCGATCATGAAAGACCCGGAAACCGGGCGCTATCTGCGCGAGGGCAAATGGCAGATCATGATTCACGGCGAAAGCTATAAGCCGATTGTCGCCGAGGCCGCCCGCAAGGCCGCCACCGAAGTCTACAACCGGATCATGGTGACCCACCTGCTGATGGACAAGACGAGGCCCAACCGGGTTGCCGGGGCCGTCGGTTTCAATGTCCGTACCGGGGATTTCTACGTCTTCCGCTCGAAGGCGGTCATCGTCGGTGCCGGTGGCGCTTCGCACATCTTCAAGCCGCGCTCGACTGGCGAAGGCATGGGGCGGACCTGGTACGCTCCATGGAGCAGCGCCTCGGCCTATGCCTTGCCGATCCGCGTCGGCGCCAAGATGACCCAGATGGAGAATCGCATCGTCCTGACCCGCTTCAAGGACGGTTATGGTCCGGTCGGTGCCTACTTCCTGCACCTCAAGACCCACACCGAAAACGCCTATGGCAACGAGTACGAATCCAACTGGTACGAAAATACCAAGGAACTGGTTGGCGACTACATCGATCGGCACCCGGTGCCGACCTGCCTGCGCAACCACGCCATTCTGGAGGAGGTCAAGGCCGGCAGAGGCCCCATCCGCATGGTGACGAAGGAGGCTTTCCAGGATCCGCACAAGGAGACCGTCGGCTGGGAGAACTTCCTTGGCATGACGATCGGGCAGGCGGTCGTCTGGGCATCGCAGAACATCGATCCCAAGCACACCAATCCCGAACTGACCACTTCCGAACCCTACGTCATGGGATCCCACGCCACCTGCTCCGGCGCCTGGGCGAGCGGTCCGGAAGACTATGCCCCAGATGAATACCAGTGGGGCTACAACCGGATGATGACCGTCGAGGGGCTCTTCGGCGCCGGCGACACCATCGGCGGCACCGCCCACAAGTTCTCGTCGGGATCCTTCACGGAAGGCCGGATCGCCGGAAAGGCGGCGGTCAAGTTCGTCGGCGATCTGGGCAACGACCAGCCTCAGGTCAGCGAGGCGGAGTACGAAAATCTCGAAAAGGTGATTTTCCAGCCCATGGAAAACTACCAGGTCGGCCGCAACGAAATCGTCGCGGGAACCGTTTCGCCGAGCTACCTCCTGCCGATGCATGGGCTTCAACGTCTCGAAAAGATCATGGACGAGTATGTCGGCGGTATCAGCTCGCACTACACGACCAACGAACCGTTGCTCACCCGCGGGATGGAGTTGCTGAGCATGCTGAAGGAAGACCTCGATTATCTCGGGGCCGAGGATCTTCACCAGCTTCAACGAGCATGGGAGCTTCAGCACCGCTTCATGGCCTCGGAGTGCGTGACGCAGCACACGATGTTCCGCAAGGAAACCCGGTGGCCTGGCTACTACTACCGGGCCGACCATCCAAAGCTCGACGATACCGATTGGCACTGTTTCACCTTGTCCCAATACGACCAGGAATCCGGCAATTGGGAAATGGAGAAGGCCCCCGTTTATCACATCGTTGATTAGGCGGAGCCCGTCGAAGAAGCCTTTGATACAACTTGAGGTCCGACGCGGTGAAAGGAGCCAGCCCGCGTCGGACGAGTTGGCGACGCGGGGCGGACTCCACTCCTAGGGAGGGTTGTTGATGTCCACTCTGGTTCAGCCGCACGGCGGAGGAGGCCTCAAGCCCCTGTTGGTCGATGCTGCGGAGCGCGACTCCGAGTTGCGGCGGGCGGAAGGGCTGCGGGCCGTGCCGATGTCCAGCCGCGAGAGTTCCGATCTCGTGATGCTGGCGATGGGCGCCTATTCTCCGCTCGACGGTTTCATGGGCCACGACGACTGGCGCCGCGTCTGCCTTGAGATGAAGTTGTCGGGCGGGCTCTTCTGGCCAATTCCGATCACGCTTTCCTGCGACCCGGAACTTGCCGACGGCATCGGGCTTGGCGAGGACGTGGCGCTGCGCGACCAAGACTCCGGTCAGATCATGGCGACGATGACGGTCGGCGAAAAGTATGGCATCGACCGAGAGCTCGAGTGCGCCAACGTCTTCCGCACAACCGATACCGACCACCCCGGTGTCGCCAAGGTGATGAGCCAGGGCGCGGTCAACCTGGCCGGCCCGGTCCGGGCGATCAGTGAAGGGGATTATCCGCAGGTCTATGCGGGCCTGTATTTGCGGCCGGCCGAGACCCGCGCCCATTTCGCGGCGCAGGGATGGTCGGAGGTGGCCGCCTTCCAGACCCGCAACCCCATGCACCGCAGCCACGAGCATCTCGCAAAGATCGCCATCGAGGTCTGCGATGGGCTGTTGATTCATCAGGTGCTCGGCAAGCTAAAACCCGGCGACATACCGGCCGAGGTCCGCGTCCGGGCGATCGATGCGCTGGTCGAGAACTACTTCGTGGCCGGCACCGTGATCCAGGCCGGCTATCCCATCGAGATGCGCTATGCGGGCCCGCGCGAGGCACTGCTGCACGCCCTTTTCCGGCAGAACTTCGGCTGTTCCCACCTGGTTGTCGGCCGTGACCACGCCGGTGTCGGCGACTACTATGGCCCCTTCGACGCGCACCATATCTTCGACGAATTGGAGCCGGGCAGCCTCGAGACCGTGCCGTTGAAGATCGACATCACCTTCTACTGCAACACCTGCCACGGCATGGCGACCAACCGCACCTGTCCACACGGCGAGGACCAGCGGCTGACGATCTCCGGGACGCGCCTTAGGGCGATGTTCGCCAACCATGAACCCATCCCGCCAGAGTTCAGTCGCCCCGAGGTGCTGAAAGTGCTGCAGGCACATTACGACAGCCTGGGATAGTGGAGTTCCCCCGGTTTCGTGCACAGCTCGGCGTCTTGAAACCGGCGGCGTAGGACAGCCGGGCCGGAAGACTACTCGGCACTACCAAATCGTAGATGTTTTTCGCTGAAGTGAGGAGAACAACACTATCGTTATTCCGACAAAGAGTCAGAATGAACCGAAAGTCGTGCCAAGAATAACGACGACTGCAAGAGCGACGATTGGCACAAGGACCGCGACAATAAAAATATCCAGATAGGAGTCTCGGTGAGTCAGCTTGCAGATCGAAAGCAAAGTGATGACGGCGCCATTGTGTGGCAGGGCATCCAGACCGCCAGTGGCGATCGATGTGACCCGGTGGAGAAGCTCTGGGCTGATTCCGGCTGATCGACCAAGTTCCAAGTAAGTTTCGCCCAATGTCTGTAGGGCGATGCTCATGCCGCCCGAAGCAGATCCGGTAATCCCCGCAAGGGCGTTGACTGCGATCGAAAGAGAAATCAAAGGATTATTTGGCGCCACCCCAAGAATGGAATCGCGAATCAAGTCGAATGCCGGCAGGGCTGCAATCACGGCGCCGAACCCTACAAGTGAAGCCGTGTTGAAAATTGGGACGACCGACGCGTTCGCGCCATCGTCGATGGTCCCTTTCAAATCGCCAAGGCGCCGACGATTGAAGACCACGATTACGATGCCGGAGATCGTCAGGGCGCATATGATCGACCATATGCCTCGCACCGACGCTACGGTTGTCGCGCCATATTTCGGAGCGGCGAGATATTCCGTGTCCAGGGCGGGAATAATCGCAGTTGCGAAGGCGAAGTTGATCGCGACCACCAGGACGACCGGCAGGATCGCGACTGAAAACGATGGCAACGAGGGCGGCACGGTATCGGCGAGCGGCGCTTCGGGAGCCGTCATCGGGCCGATCTCCATCACATCGTAACCCTCACCCTGGGAATGCTCACGGATCTCCTTGCGGGAGATCCGTTGAATGCTTGGAGTGTCTTCTCCATACCCTTCCCCCGCACGGCTTGCCGCACCGGCTCGTTGTCGGAACCATAGGATCCCGAGCGTAAGCATGATCACTCCGGCGATGATCCCGAGTAACGGGGCCGCAAAGGGCGTCGTGTCGAAGTACGGCATGGGGATGGCATTCTGGATGGCCGGGGTGCCTGGTAGTGCAGTCATCGTGAAGGTAAAGGCGCCAAGTGCGATCGTGCCCGGAATGAGCCGTTTCGGGATGTTCGCTTCATGAAACAGGGCCGCCGCGATGGGAAACACGGCGAAGGCGACAACGAAGAGCGAGACGCCGCCATATGTGAGAATTGCACAGGCTACGACGATTGATAGGACCGCGTTGCCGCGACCGAGCTTTGCGACCGTCCAATGGGCGATAGCAGCGGCCGAACCCGACGCGTCCATCAATTTGCCGAAAATCGCGCCGAGCAAGAAAAGCGGGAAATAGAGAACGACGAATTTTCCGAGAGCCGCCATGAAGATTTGCGTATAGGTACCCAAGAGCGGCGCGCCTGCGGCCAGAGCGGCGAGCAAAGCAAGGCCGGGCGCCAATACAAGGACGCTGATGCCTCGATAGGCCAGATACATGAGGAGGCCGAGAGCGGCTGTTATGCCTAGGATACCAATCATTCTTCAAGCAGCTTTCAATGGCGGATCCGAATTCAAAGAAAACTCTCGGCTAGATCGATGGTGGAGTGACGCCCCAAGGCTTTAAAATTGGCGTCGATCCACTGCGATGCGGCCCGTCGCCCGATGCCGTGCAGATGGATGAGAAATTGCCATTGAGGATTGAGCTTGCTCGTTACATCAAGTTCGCCCAGTTCTTCCTCGGCGTGGATACGATGAGCATGCATACGTGCGACCTGATCGAATAGCGCCTGTTCGAATTTTCGCGGCGGCGTTTTTTCCACCTCGAGAAGCTGTTTGAGGACGGTGACGGCCCGCATCTCCTTGATGAGGCTATTGTTGAAGGTGATCTCGTTCATTCGATTGAGGATGTCGCGCGGCACTCGGGGAATATCGCGCCGAAAGCTCGGGTTGATCGTAACCAGGACTAGGTCGCGGGGGGTGCTTTCCGCGATCAAGGGCAGGATGGCAGGGTTGCCTGTGTAGCCACCGTCCCAGTAGGCCTCGCCCTCGATCTCGACGGCCTGGAATAGCAGTGGCAAACAAGCCGACGCCATTACAGCGTCGGCCGTGATGTCCCGGTTTCTAAAAACCCGAAGACGCCCAGTATGGACGTTGGTGGCGGCAACGAATATTCGAATGCGATCGGTTTCACGGATCTTTTTGAAATCCACAGTCTGTTCGAGGATTTCCTTTACGGGATTCAGATTAAGCGGATTGAATTGATAAGGTGACAAGAGCCGGCTAAAAAAATCGGATATTTCGAAAGTCGGTGAATACAACCGCAACCAACCACCGAAAAAGAGCTCGTATGCACTATGGTTGACGATATTGGCCCGAGCAGAGCGGCTGACCGCCTTCCAGAATGACCACAATTCTTGCCGAGCGGCCACTCGGCCGCCCGTGAGCAGCCCGTGCGTCAAGATCACCGCGTTCATTGCGCCGGCGCTTGTGCCGCTGAGGCCTCGAATATCGATTCTTTCATCTTCGAGAAGACGGTCCAGAACACCCCAAGTGAACGCACCGTGCGCGCCTCCTCCCTGCAAGGCCAAATCAATAGTCTTTGTTTTCGTAGCCACGGTTTTCAGCCTACACGGTAAGATATGAGTGACGCGCCCGAGCGGTAGGAGGCAGAGATAGGGATGGAAATCGAGATTCGCCTGAGCGCTTCTCGACAGTCGCAATTTCGCTCCCTAGCTCAGTTGCACCGTCCCATCTCGCACGAATTGGTGCGAAGGAATGCAATTGCTCATTATCAGGCGATGACCATCACCTCAGGAGTCTAGGGCCTGTTGAGATGCGATATCACAAAAATTGCCCTCGCATAGGCGACTTCAAGTGGCGTCAGAGCGCGAAATTGTTGGCTCGTCAGTCGTGAGGCCTTCCATCAGACGACCAAGGATATCCGTACCCGTAATCACTCTTTTTGTGTCCTCCCACAGTAGAATGACGTCCTGTTCGATCGTCTCGTCGGACAGGCTCGGTCTCCTGTATCGCAGCCGTGAGAGAGCCCATCCCAGAGGTGTAGACCGCGACCTCACGACGACCGGCTGATGGCAGAAAAGGATCGGATCCGGTATTGAAGGTTGAAACATGACATGCCTTATGAATCCATCTGAATCCAGCACCAGCCTCGGTTCATCCCGCTTATCGGTCAAGATAATCCATTTCTTGCCAGAGGCTTCGATCGCTTTCAGGAATGGATCGTTTGCCGACGCGGTGAATTTTGGAAATATCGGTTCGCTTTCGCCCCAAGGCAGGGAAATGATACTGGCGGGATCTACAGGTTCGCCCTCGGTTACGATAGGCAGATCATCAAGCGATAAGAAGTTGAGGGCCCCAAGTCCTTCCAGCCGGTCGATGTCTGTGGCTTTGGGAGAATCGATATGCTTGCGGATCAGTTCGCGAAAATTGTGTTCCCGGAAGTACTGGATGCTTTCGCGGCCTAACCAGAAGTCGAGCAAAAGAGCGATAGGCTTCGCGACAGGAAACAATAGTATTTGATAGAAGCGCAAGAGAGGGGACAGGAAAACGGCCACTTTCAATGCATTTCGGGAGAAATAGGCTTGCGGCGCGATTTCGCCGAATAGAGTGATGACTACGGTGGAGAACAAAAACGCGCCAATGCCCGCGAGTACACTGTCCGAAAGAAGCGTGAGCAGCACATTTACCCCGACGTTTCCCCACAAAATCGTCGTAAGGAGAAGGTGCGAATCGCGGCGCATGGCAAGGACCTTGGCCGCCGCCGTGTTTCCAGACGACACTTCAACCTCGAGCCGGAGTCTGCTGAGGCTGAACATGGCGAGGTTCATGCCTGAAAACAGGGCCGACTGGGACACGCAGAGGACTATTCCCAGCCATGTAACCAGCTGGACACCTTGTTCCGACATGGCAGGAACCCTTTCCACTGTTGACGCCGAAACAAGCCAAGTGCGGGACGTTATGACTTTAGCGCGACCATCCGGCCGCACTAATCGGAGTCGTGATCGAAAGCCTTTTCCATTCCGGGATGCCCGTATCCCGATTATGCATCACTTTGGCCGTCGTCGCCCTTGCGCGCCTCAACGCGTCTAAAGCGTTCGGGGTGCGGTGCGTAGTCTACGGCGTCGTCCAAGTAATCCAATTGCGTCCGATGGACAAAGCCGTGAACGCTAAGTGGCCCTCGGGAGCCAACCGCGGTCCAATAACGTCGTGACGACTCCGGCCGCGCCGAACTTCAAGCCTGTCGTGGCCGGAGAATATGAAATACCTATGCCTGTTAGACGGTGGCGTGCTCTGCCGCCACTTTCCTATTGGTCTCTAGACCTTTGTCCAACAGATGCGAATCCCCTCCTTAGGAATCGACCACATAAGCCGGGTTCGGCTATCAAAGCGCGGCCCAGTTCGACTGGGCGCGCCGAATGTGAGTTGAACGTCCTCCGCAAAACCTGGGCAAGTCCAGCGTCGGAGGTTACAATGCCCATTGCAATGCGGGAGGCCGTAAGAAAACGGCCTCCATGAAACAGTCATAATCCCTATGTCGAGCCACTTGGGGCTCGATGAATCCTTTCCATGCGGCGACCCGCCCGCTGGGATATGTGGCACAAATCACGACCTGTGGCGATCCAATACGAGACCGCAATCTTCACCCGACCAATGGCGACCCGAAAACGACCCTCTATCCCGGCATTGGCTGGGACGGCAAGTAGGAAGACGAGAATGACTGTCGAACGGATCTTGAAAAAAAAGGGCTCGCATGCGGCGACAGTGGTGCCCGAGGCACGGATCGCTGATGTCGTCGCGGTCCTTGAAGCGGAGGACGTCGGTGCCGTCGTCGTGAGCGGCGACGGGCAACGCATCGATGGAATCATCTCCGAGCGGGACGTGGTTCGCGGATTGCAGCGCTTCGGGCCAGAAGTTCTCGGGCACCCGGCCCGCGACATCATGACCGCCGATGTGATCACCTGCACGGCCGATGATCGCGTCGCCGGCGTGATGGCGTTGATGGACGCCCGGAAAATTCGGCACGTCCCCGTCATCGACGACGGCAAGCTTGCCGGTATCGTCAGCATCCGCGACATCGTCAAGCTCCGGCTCGACGAAGTCCAGGCCGAAGCCGACGCCATGCGCGCGTATATCACGGGTTGAGGCAGTAGCCGGACGATTTGTAAAGCGATAGAAAGGGAGTTCGTGGCAATGAAACCCTTTGTGCCCATTGTTCGGGCCTCGGCTGCCATTGAACCGCTGATGCATTCTAAACCCTCTGGACCGCTACCGACGACTTCGCGTGGGACGTGGGCGATGTTCGACAGCGCTCGCAGCAGTCACCGTGCGGTCCGTACCGGCAAACTTTCTTGCTCTTCGACGACCGGACTAATCCGGCGTCAGGTATGGAAAAAGACAAATGATGTTTCGCCCTAGTAGATCTCCCGACGAAGCCCGCCCGCTCGGATCGGGCTCTGACCGAATTGGCTTGCGCCTCGCAATCGGTCTTCTCTGTATCGTCTTTTCTGGAGCCATTCTCGGTGACGCCGGGGCTGCCGAGACAAAGATCAGGACTTTGTCGCTCGCTCCCCTACCCGAGGCGACCACTATCGAAATCCGCCTGCCAGTCGAAGATGGCTCCGACGATTTGAGGCTTGCCGCATTCCTGGCAGACCACTTCTCCGCCTTGCTCACGGAGCTGGGGTATACGATTGTCGAGGGCGACGGCGAGTTGATATTCCGCTTTGCCGCGGAGGAACCGACCTACGCCCAAGGGGGCGGTCGCTCTCGCCACGCAAGCCCGGCAACCGGCAAGAAGCCGGCTGACGGATACCGTGCGGGACTTTACCCCATTGCATTTTCCAGCCTGGCCGCTCTCTCTAAGAGCGACCAAGATACCTACCGTCTGAGGGTCTCTGTCGCGCGAGCCAGGAAGCCGCCGCTATGGACAGGATATACCGAGCGCTCTGTCAGGAGTGCGGAGCGGCAAGCAACATACATCAGCATGGCGGACGCGCTATTCGCGCTTTGGGGGCGAACGTTCCCTTGATGCAAATTGACATGGACAGATCACTTGTCGGGCCCGCTCGGACACTTTCGTTCATTGAGCAGACGCCGGTCATGGTCGTGATTCACCGATACCTCGAAAGGGTTCGTCTCGCTAATCCTTGGGAAACCGGCTGACACGGCGGAGAACGGGCTTGGTCCTGTCTCTATCAAAGGCGCTGGCTGGGGTTGTACCAGCCCTCGATGAATTGGATGATGGCCATGCGGGCCAGCGCTATGAACTGATCCCTGAAATCCGCAGGGTAAGGGTTCCTTGTTCTCGGCAATCGGACACTCCCCTATGAAAGCGAAAAAATTGTTCATCAAACCAGGGGAACTCCAGCATCGATCCGGAAAATCGACTCTAATCTGTTGAGAATAGAGCGGATAGACCGTGTCCTTGCACCCATTTCAACAAGATCTTCAAGAGGCGCTTTCGACAAAATGCTCATTGCCCAGATCAGCGATACCCACATTCTGGCGCCGACATCGGACCATCCCGCGGCGCGGCGGCGGGTCGAGGGTCTGCGGCGCAGCATCGCGGACATCAACCGCCAGAAACCCGATGTAGTGATCTTCACCGGCGATACCGTGCAGCATGGCCAGTCGGACGAGTACGCGCAGCTGCGCGAACTGTTGGCGCCCTTGCAGGCACCGCTCTACCTGATCCCCGGCAATCGCGATGACAATGGCGCCCTGCGCACCGCTTTCGCCGACAAACCCTACCTGCCCAGGAACGGCGATTTTCTTCATTATACGGTCGAGGAGCATGCCCTGCGCCTGGTCGCGCTCGACTCGACATCCCACGGCGAGCGCAAGGGCTACTTTTGTCCAGCACGCCAGTCTTGGCTCGAAGCGGTGTTGAGCGACCGGCCGGACCAGCCGACCCTGCTGTTCATTCACCATCCGCCCTTCGACATCGATGATCACTACGTCGGCGGCTACCGCCAGCCCGAAGAAGCCGCCGCGCTCGCCGACCTGGTCGGCCGCCATCCACAGGTGGTGCGACTGCTTTGCGGCCACGTCCACTGCCCCGTCGAGCGACCCTGGGCCGGCACTCTGGCAAGCGTCATGCCGAGCATTGCCGTTGATGTCCGCAAAGGCGTCGACGAGGCCGAGGCCCGTGAGCAGCCCATCTACATGCTGCACCGGCTAATGCGGGAGACCGAGCTTGTCAGTCAGGCCAAGAGGGTTGGCGCTCAATAATTGTAGGACGGCGTCGGTTCTTGCGGTTTCGTGGGTGCCTTGTGTGGGCGGCGGACGGCGCGGGGGTGGAACGGCAGTTTGTGCTCGCGCATGAAGGCCCGCACGTCGTCCTTGCTCCAGCGGATCAGCGGATCGACCCGGATCAGCCGGCCCTCCACGTCCACTCTTTCAGTCACGTGCGGCGGGTTCGGCACATGATAGACGGCCGAGATCCAACAGCTGTAGGGCGCCAGGGTCTCGTTGAGGTGGACGATCTCGAAACTCCGCGCCAGCCCTTCGCGACTCTCGGCCCACATGCGCTCGCAGTGGTCGTAGTCGCCAGGCAGCACCTCAACCTCGCCGCCTTGCGTTTGGTTCACGTTCTCGAGGCCGAGCAGATCGACAATGCGTTTGCGGAAGACGTCGGTCTCGGCAAACTGGAACCCGCGGGTACAAAAAACCACCGGCGTGGCGGGATCGATATCGGCGACCATTTTCAGGACCACGATGCTCGGTGCCTTGAGCGATGCGGTGACCAGCGTTTTTCCGGGAAATCTCTCCACGATCAGGTGCCGTAGCAGATCCGGCGTGGAAAGCTCCGGGCTTATCGATCTGATGTCTTGATAAACAGACATGCGGCGGTGTCTTGTCCCTCGATCAAGAGGCGCTGAATTCCTAACCTAAGCGGCAAATATAGGGGTTGAGCCTGCGGGATGCCAAGCTATTCAACTGTCGGCCGACCGCCCTGCCGGGCCGCGGTTGAAACTCGGGCGGCACGCTTTATACTGCGCCCCAGTGGTACCCGAAGCCAAAGGAGGGCTGTGTGATGACGAGACACGATCACCATCGAACGCGCGGCCCTGTGCGGGCCCTGCATCATCAGGTGTTGCAGGGCTGACCAAGGCGAAACTCCCGCAAACGACGTTTCCTTGATTGGTCTGTCCTCTCCGTGCCGTGGCGTGCGATTGCTCGCCGCAGCTTAGCAGACCCCAGCCCCGGTCTTTATCCGTGTGGCAAAGATCATCGAGACGCACATGACCATTCTTTCTCTCAAAGACGCGGGCTTCGTTGCGCGCGCGCCTCTTTTCCAAAACCTCACCCTGACCGTGGGCCCGGGCGATCGCGTCGGCCTTGTGGCACAGAACGGCGCCGGTAAATCGACCCTGCTGCGCTGCCTCGCGGGAGAGATCGAGCTTACCCGTGGCGATGTCATCCGGTCGCGTGGCGCGGCGATCGGCTATGTGCCGCAGGATGCGGGGCCGGAGCTCTTGGGCCAGACCTTTCGCGACGCCGTGCTTGCCGCTCTGCCCAAGGAGGCGCGGGAAAGCGATAGCTGGCGAGCGGATATGGTGCTGGAATCGCTCGAGGTTCCGCAGGACATGCGGCGCGCGCGGGTCTCTGCCTTGAGTGGCGGCTGGCAGCGTCTGATGCTGCTGGCGCGGGTATGGGTGACCGAGCCCGACGCGCTTTTGCTCGATGAACCGACCAACTATCTGGACCTGGAAAAGATCCTGCTGCTGGAGAACTGGCTGGCCACGTGGGCGAGCGATGTGCCGGTGGTCATCGCCAGTCATGACAGGAGCTTTCTGGATGCGGTGACCAATCGAACCTTGTTTTTGCGGCCGGAGACTTCGCGCCTGTTCGCGCTGCCCTATAGCCGTGCCCGTGCTGAGTTGGCGCGCAACGACGCGGCCGACGCGGCGGAACAGGACCGCGACCTGAAAGAAGCGCAGCGGCTGCGGCGGCAGTCGGCCAAGCTGAAGAATATCGGCATCAATTCGGGCAGCGACCTGCTGCAGAAAAAGCAGAAACAATTGCGCGAAAGGGCCGAGAGGATCGAAGAGGCGGCAGCTTCGCTGCACAGCGAACAGGCGGGCGAGATCCGACTGTCGAACCGCGGCACCCATGCAAAGGTGCTGATCGGGATCGAGGGATTGTCGGTTGCCACGCCCGAGGAGCGTGTGCTGTTCAAAGTGCCGAAGCTGAATGTAATGAAGGGCGACCGCATCGTCGTTCTGGGGCGCAACGGCACGGGAAAATCGACGCTTGTACGCCTGCTGCGCGAGGCTTTGGCCGGCCATGCCGAGGTGCCGGGCATCAGGATCACCCCGACACTGGTCACGGCCTATATGGATCAGGCCTTGTCGGACGTGCCACTGCAGCGAACCCCGTTCGAGTTTGTTGCCGGGCAGGGTGAGAGCGATGCGCGCTGCCGATCCGCGTTGGCCACGGCCGGTATCGCCTATGACCTGCAGCGCAGCCCCATCGCGAAGCTGTCCTTTGGCCAGAAATCGCGGTTGGCGCTTCTGGCCCTGCGTTTTGCCGCGCCGAACTTCTACCTGCTCGATGAACCGACCAACCATGTGGACATCGCCGGGCAGGAGGCCCTGGCCGAGGAGATCAAGGTACAAGGGGTCAGCTGTCTGCTGGTGTCCCATGACCGGGCGTTCGTGCGCGACGTCGGCACGCGGTTTCTTGTGGTGGAGCGGGGGCTTCTGCGTGAGTGTGAGTCGCCCGAATCCTACTTTGCCTCATTGGCGCCTTAGGCCGTGGCGCGAACACCTGTGAGTTCCCTGTCCCTTAAGGCACCGCCGCCGCGCGCAGGACCTGGCTGCGCGGATCCTCGGTCAGGCGTGCTTGGAGGGTCGCGAGAGGCGCTAGCAAGCGTGCCATGCCGGCAAGGCCGCGTGCCAGGCTGGTCAGGCCCGGACTTTGAAGTGTGCCGCCAAAGACGCTTTCGAAGAGGGCCTGCAGCGGGTCGCGCGGCTCGGGGAAGGGGCGCAGTTCGATGGCGCTGTCGGGTGCCAGGCCGGCGGCCTCGCGCGCCAGGGCCAGCGCTTCCCTGTAGCCGCCCAGGGCGTCGACCAGCCCCAGTTCAAGGGCGTCGCTGCCGCTCCACACCTGGCCCTTGGCCAGGGCGCGCACCGTTGCCGCATCGAGCCCGCGGCCGGCGCCGACCTTGGTACGGAAATCCTCGTAGGTGCGGTCGAGCGACACCTGCAGACGGGTCCAGCCGGCGTCGTCGAAGGTGCGGTGGGGACTCCAGAAGTCGGCATTGGCGCCGGCCTTGACACCGTCCCAATTGACGCTGAGCTCGCGCCATAGGCCGGCCAGCGCGACCTTGCCGCCGACGACACCGATCGATCCGGTGATCGTGGTCGGCTGTGCGACGATCTTGGCGGCCGGGGCGGCGTCGAAATAACCACCCGAGGCGGCGACGTTTCCAAAGGAGACGATCAGGGGCTTGCCGGCTTCGCGGGCGCGTTGCACTTCGCGCCAAATCGTGTCCGAGGCGACGTAGGATCCACCCGGGCTGTCGATACGGAAGAGGATGGCCTCGATCTCCGGATCGTCGACGGCGTTGGCGATGGCCTCGGCGACCGTATCGGCACCCATGCTGACGCGGCCGAACACCGGGTCGTTCTCGCTGTCGTCGAGAACCACGGGGCCTAGTCCGTGTACCAGGGCAAAGGTTGCCTCGATGACAGCGTCCTCGGTGCTGGCATCGTGGTATTCGGCGAGGCTTAGATATCCGAAGTCGGCGCCGATACGGTCTTGCACGGCGTCGCTGAACTGGTCCCAGTAACCGAGGCGATCGATCAACCGCAAGGCCAGGGCCTGGGCGCCGAGATAGGGCCCCTGGTCGATCCCTTGGCGCACCGCGGCTT
>JAJFGM010000829.1 GCA_021776145.1 Kiloniellaceae bacterium
AATGTTCTCCTTGCTGCCGATTTCCTGCAGCATTTGCAGGACCGCTTCATTGGCGCCGCCATGCGCCGGGCCCCAGAGCGAGGCGATGCCGGCGGCGATGCAGGCAAAGGGGTTGGCACCGCTTGACCCGGCGATGCGGACCGTCGAGGTCGAAGCGTTCTGTTCGTGGTCGGCGTGCAGGATCAGAATCCGATCCATGGCGCGCGCGACGACCGGGCTGATCACGTAATCTTCTGTGGGCACCGAGAAAGTCATGTGGAGGAAGTTCTCGGCGTAGCGCAGATTGTTGCGCGGATAGACAAACGGCTGACCGACGGTGAACTTGTAGGCCATGGCGGCGATCGTCGGCATTTTTGCGATGAGACGGTGCGACGCGATCATGCGCTGGTGCGGATCGGTGATGTCCGTGGAGTCGTGATAGAAAGCCGACAGCGCGCCGACAACACCGACCATGACCGCCATTGGGTGCGAATCCCGCCGGAAGCCACGATAGAAGAAGGCCATCTGTTCGTGCAGCATGGTGTGATAGGTGATCGAGTGCTCGAAAACCTTGCGGTCTTCCTGGTTCGGCAGTTCGCCGTGCAGCAGAAGGTAACAGACCTCAAGGAAGTCGCAGTTTTCTGCCAGATCCTCGATCAGGTAACCACGGTGCATCAGGATACCCTTTTCACCGTCGATGAAGGTGAGGGCGGAATCGCAGGCAGCTGTTGAGGTAAAACCCGGATCGTATGTAAAATGCCCGGATTGGCCATAGAGTTTGCGGATATCGATCACTTTCGGGCCGGTTGTGCCATCAAGTAGCGGCAATTCGTAGCTCTTGCCCGTCGAATTGTCAGTCAGGGTAACCGATTGCGTGGATGGTGTGTTTTCAGCCATGTTTCATTTCCCTAACTGTCAATTGCGAATCCAAGATTATCCGCCCCCAAGATTATCCGCCCCCGTGAGCGCTCTCCGCTGTCGTATCCTAACCCTTCTTTCTTAACCTTCTTTTACCGCACCGCAGCATAGAGACTTTACTGCCCCGGATCAATCGCACCGAACCGCTATGAATAGTAGAACTCTTCGCCAGCTTCGCAACATGTAGTGACATAGGAGGATTTATCCACATTGATCCCTAATCCGCGCCAGGGCCTCGTCGCGGCCGAGTGCAAGCATGACTTCGAATATCCCCGGCGAAACATTCGAGCCGCTCAGGGCGGCACGCAGCGGTTGCGCGATCTGGCCGAGTTTGATCTCGGCTTCCTCGGCGTAGGTCCGCACCACAGCTTCGATAGCATCGCTTTGCCAGTCCGGCAGATCTCCTAGCCGCGGCGCCAGGGCGGTCAGGTATCCGCGCGCCTGATCGGACAGGATCTTCGCTGCTTTATCGTCCATCGAGAGCGGCCGTTCTACAAGGTAGAGGTGTGCCTTTTCCGTAAGTTCCTGGATATTCTTAGCGCGTTCCTTCAGCCCATGAAGTCCCGCCGCCAAACGAGCCCGGGCGGATGCGCCAATTGTCACGCCATCCGCGCTTTCGAGCCGGGCAATCGTGAGACCGACGAGTCGCGCGTTGTCGCATGCCCGCAGATAATGGCCATTCAAACTGTCGAGTTTGGCGAAATCAAACCGGGCCGGGGATTTGCCGACGCCCTTGAAGTCGAACCAGGTGATGGCCTGCTCGGTCGAAATAATCTCCTCGTCGCCGTGCGACCAGCCCAGGCGCATGAGGTAGTTGCGCAGGGCCTCAGGCAGATAGCCCATGTCGCGATAGGCCTCTACGCCGAGAGCGCCATGGCGCTTCGATAGCTTAGCGCCATCGGGCCCGTGAATAAGCGGCAAGTGGGCGAAGGTCGGCGGTGCCCACCCGAGGGCGTGAAATAGCTGCGTTTGGCGAAAGGCATTGGTCAAATGATCGTCGCCGCGGATGACATGCGTCACATCCATGTCATGGTCGTCGACCACGACCGACAGCATGTAGGTGGGGGTGCCGTCGGCACGCAGCAAAACCATGTCGTCAAGTTGGGCATTGGCAACCGTAACCGGGCCCTGCACGCGATCCTCGATCCGCGTTTCGCCGTCCAACGGCATCTTGATGCGGACCACCGGCTGAACGCCTGGCGGAGCCGAGCCAGGGTCGCGGTCGCGCCAGCGCCCGTCATACATCTTGCTGCGTCCCTCGGCCCGTGCCGTGGCCCGCATTTCGGCCAATTCCTCGGGAGAACAATAGCAATAATAGGCTTTGCCCGAGTCGAGCAGGCGTTGTGCAGCGGCGGTGTGGCGCTCGATTTGCGTTGACTGGTGAACCACTGCGTCGTCCCAGTCCAGGCCGAGCCACTGCAAGCCGTCGATGATGGCATCGATGGCGGCCTGGGTGGAGCGTTCGCGGTCCGTGTCTTCGATACGTAAGCGAAAACGCCCACCTTCGTGGCGTGCGTAGAGCCAGTTGAACAGCGCTGTCCGTGCGCCGCCAATATGCAGGAAGCCGGTCGGCGAGGGCGCAAATCGCGTGACGACGGGCTCGCTTCGAGAGGTCATGTCGAATCGTTTCAGAACAATCGGGAAATTCGGTGCGCGCTCTTTAGCACAGGCACATGGCGCTCGCCATGGGGACGTACGTCAGGTTGGGGTCATCGGGAATGCAAGAAGCATGTTAAGGTTGCGTTTGAGACGGCGTAAACGAGGATGGGCAGAGTGAGGCTCTCGATGCAAACGCTGGCCAGGCTGACCGAACGCGCCGCCGGTGTATTCCAGGTCGAGGCCATGCGTCTTTTTCTTTGGCTTCCCGTTCTGCTGGGCGTCGGCATCGGTGTTTATTTTGCCCTACCGCGCGAGCCTGCCGCCTGGATTGGCCCAATCGCCGTGGCCATGGCCCTGGCGTTGGCCTGGAGCCAGCGAAAGGGCGGCCTGTCCCGCATCGCTGCCCTGGCCTTGCTGGCCGTGTGTAGTGGAGTCCTCGCCGGCCAATTGCGCACCCTTGCGGTCGACGCGCCGATCCTGCCGCAAGGAGTGGCGGCGGTCACTCTAACAGGCGAGATCCTTGAGGTCGAAGCCAAGGGCAAAGGGTCCCGGGTCTTGTTGCACCGGGTGGCGGGCCTCCCAGTTGCGCCGGTGCCGCGAATTATCCGCGTTAAACTCGCTGGTTCCCATGCGGATCTGCAAGCCGGCGAACGTATTCGCTTGCGTGCCAAATTGGCGCCGCCGCCTGGTCCGGCGGCGCCCGGCGCCTTCGATTTTGCGCGCCAAGCCTACTTTCAGCAGCTCGGGGCAGTCGGCTTTTCCCTCGGTCGACCACAACGTCTTGCCCCGGTCGCCGATGAATCGGCGCGGCGCGTCTATGTGAGGGATCTCTTCGCGCGCTGGCGGATCTACTGGTCCGGCGCCCGACAGGCCGTCGCGGCGCGGGTGGAGGCAGCCTTGCCGGAAGAGCAGGCTACGGTTGCGACAGCGTTGATGACCGGGCAGAGAGGTGAGATTCCCGAGGCCGTGATGGAAGACATGCGGCAATCCGGATTGGCGCACCTGTTGGCGATTTCCGGTCTCCATATGGGCCTTGTTGCCGGGCTGCTGTTCTTTGCCGTTCGTGCCGCCCTGGCGTTGTTTCCGGTCTTGGCGCTCACCTATCCAATCAAGAAATGGGCGGCCGTGGTCGCCGGCTTCGGTGCTTTTTGTTACCTCTTTCTGGCAGGTGCTTCGGTGCCGTCGCAACGCGCCTTCATTATGGTGTCCATCGTCCTGTTGGCTATCTTGGTCGATCGCCGAGCGTTCTCGTTGCGCCTTGTGGCCTGGGCGGCGTTGGCTGTTTTGCTAATGGCGCCCGAAAGCCTGCTCTCGGTCAGCTTCCAGATGTCCTTCGCCGCCGTCATCGCCCTCGTCGCTGTCTACGAGGCCTTGGGGCAGGAGGCACGCTTGCGTATCTCTCAACGGCGTTTTGTCGTTCGCCTGGTGCTGTATCTGGGAGGAGTCTGCCTGACCTCGCTGATCGCCGCCCTGGCGACCGGGCCCTTTGCCGCCTACCACTTCAACAGAATTGCTATCTACGGTTTGGCCGCCAACTTCATTGCCGTGCCGATGACAGCCTTTTGGATCATGCCTTGGTCGATTGTCGCATTCCTACTCATGCCTTTGGGGCTCGAATCCTGGGCGCTTAATCCAATGGGTTGGGGGATCGAATTGATCCTGACCGTTGCCGCCGAAGTCGCATCGTGGCCCGGCGCCGCGCCGTTGGTCGCATACATGCCGCGCACCGCCCTCTTGGCAATCGTGGCTGGTGGACTTTGGCTCTGCCTATGGCAGCGTGTTTGGCGATTGGCTGGGCTGTTGCCGATCGCCCTCGGCCTGGTTTTGGCCGCCACGGCTCCGACGCCGGATCTATTGGTCAGCGGCAGCGGGCGCCTTATGGCACTTAAGGGCCCGGACGGCGGTCTTTGGCTCTCAAGTCGCCGTGTCGAGCGTTTCACCGCCGGCGTCTGGAAACGCCGCGGCGGTCACGCTGGCGAGACGGTCTGGCCAACGGCCGGGCAGGCGGCGGCTGGCGACATCGCGTGTGACAGCCTTGGTTGCATTTTCAAAAGCAAGGGTGAAACCGTGGCATTTGTACGTGATGGTCGTGCACTCATGGAAGACTGCGCGGTGGCATCGGTGCTGATCAGCGTCGAACCGTTACGCGACAGGCCTTGCAGGCGACCCAAGCTGGTGATCGACCGTTTCGACTTATGGCGCGAAGGTCCTCACGCGATTTGGCTTGGCAATGGCAAGATCACGGTCCGCAGTGTGGCCGAGGTGCGCGGTGATCGCCCTTGGTCGCGACGACCGGAGAGTCACGATTCTTCGAAAAAGCCGGCATTGGCCACGGTGAATCGGTGATCAGTATCGCCGGATCAAACCGACCAGGCGACCCTGAATCTTGACCCGCTCGGGCGGAAATATGCGTGTTTCGTAGTTCTTATTGGCTGGTTCCAATGCTATGGCGCCACCCTTGCGGCGAATGCGTTTCAGCGTCGCTTCCTCGTTGTCGACCAAAGCGACAACGATTGTACCGTTTTCGGACGTTTCGGTGCGCTCGATCAGCACAGTGTCACCGTCGAGAATCCCGGCGTCGATCATCGAATCGCCATCGACCTCAAGGGCGTAATGCTCGCCGTTGCCAAGAATGCTCGACGGCACGCCGACATAGCTGTTGTGATCGCGCAGCGCCTCGATAGGCGTGCCCGCCGCGATCCGACCATAAAGCGGCAACTGGATGGATTCGTCCTCTCCGCCGCCAGTTTCCGCCGATACCGTGCCGCTGAATGCGGCCGAAAAGTCGCCCTCGATAACCCGCGGCGCGAAACCCTTGGAGCGTACCAGCGGCGCGGAGTCAACATCGTCGGGCAGCCGGACGACCTCGACCGCGCGGGCGCGATGTGGCAGCCGCCGGATGAAACCGCGTTCCTCGAGGCCGGTAATCAGGCGATGAATACCGGATTTCGATCGCAGGGCGAGGGCATCCTTCATTTCGTCGAAGGACGGCGACACTCCATTCTTGGAAAGATGTCGATGGATAAAAAGGAGTAATTCGTGCTGCTTTTTGGTCAGCATGGTCGATTTTGGCCCCCGAGTGCGAGTGGAGTACGAAATAGAACAAAACAAAAACTTGCGAAATGTTCTACTTTGGTTCCCGACTCGCGTCAAGGGTCTTTGGCGGGATGACGTTGCCTCGCGGAAAGGCGGTCGTTCGTCCGGTTCGCCGTTCCGCTTCGACCCGTTCACCGTGTGCCGTTTTTTTAAATGGCGAGGATGCCGCCACCGAAGGGAATGATCTCGACGCTGTCGCCGATTGTCGCGGCCGGGGCTTGCGGTGGTCGGACGACCAGACAATCGGCTTGCGCCAGGGTCGCCAGCATCGAAGAGTCCTGGCGTGGAAAGGGGGTTGCGTGACGTGCGCCTTCGGCATCGAGGCTGAGACGGGCGCGCAGGTAATCCTGGCGATGGTCGTTGGCGGCGAGATCGGTGCCGAGCAGCGCCCTCTGCGGCGTCACGCCGTCGGCTGGGCGCCCGAGCAGGGTGTCGATTGCTGGACGCGCGAAGAGCATCGCACAGACCAGGCTCGAGACCGGATTTCCCGGCAAGCCGAGCAATGGCGTTGCCCCGATGCGGCCAAAGATCAGTGGTTTGCCCGGCCGCATTGCGATTTTCCAGAAATCGAGCTCGAGGCCTTCGTCGCCGAGCGCCGTGCGCACGAGGTCATGATCGCCGACCGACGCGCCACCGCTGGTCAGCAAAAGATCGGCGCCGCGCGCCCCGCGTGCCATGCCAGCAAGGCTATCGCGGTCGTCCGGCGCGATGCCCAACTGCACGGGTTGGCCTCCGCAGGCCGTAACGAAGGCGGCCAACGACAATCCGTTACTGGAAATGATCTGGTTGGGCGCAAGTGTCTCGCCGGGCATGACGACCTCGTCGCCGGTCGCCAGAATGGCGACTCGCGGCTGCCGGCGCACCCTAAGCCAGGGCAGGTTCATCGCGGCTGCGAGGCCGATGTCGCGGGCGTTGAGGCGTCGGCCAGCGGATATTCCGACATCACCGGCGCTAAAATCCAGGCCCGCCGGGCGCAGATAGGCGCCCGCGACGACGGCTTCCTTGATCACGACCACGCCGTCGCCGGCCTCGGTATCTTCCTGGATGACTATGGCGTCGGCGCCCTCGGGCACGGGGCCGCCGGTAAAGATGCGCACGGCCTCGCCGACGCTGAGGTCGGGCGGCGTGCAGGCTCCGGCCGGAGCCGCGCCGACGACGCGCAGGGTCGCGGGAGGCCGCGCGACGTCGGCGGCTCGTACCGCATAACCGTCCATGGCCGATACGGCGGCTGGCGGCTGGGTAACTCGCGCCACAGCGTCTTCGGCAAGGACGCGCCCCAAGGCCGCGGCGACCGAAACGGTCTCTGCCGGTAGCGGCGCAAAGGCTGCAATCACGCGTTCGAGCGCGGCTTCGACGGAGAGCATCAAGAGGCCTCGTAAAGGCCGGACTTGCCGCCGGCCTTTCGAGTCAGGCGAATGTCGGTAATAGTCATGGCCCGGTCGACGGCTTTGCACATGTCATATACCGTCAGGGCGGCGACCGACACGGCGGTCAGGGCTTCCATTTCAACCCCGGTGCGGCCTTTCAGCTTGCAGGTCGCGGTAATTTCGATGGCGTTGCGCTCGGACTGCAGTTCAAGGTCGACCCTGACCGAGGTCAGCGCCAAGGGGTGGCAGAGCGGGATCAGGTCCGGCGTGCGCTTGGCGCCCATGATGCCGGCGAGCCGCGCAACCGATAACACGTCGCCTTTTTCCACGCCGCCGTCACGAATGCGCCGCAGGGTTTCCGGCTGCATGACAACCAGGCACTTGGCGGTCGCCGTGCGTGCGCTGACCGCTTTGTCGGAGACATCGACCATCACCGCCTTGCCGTCTTTGTCGAAGTGGGTGAACTCGGACATGGGCGTGCTCCGGGTCCGCCTAGGCGTCGGCCGGCGTGGCCAATAAGGCCCGGGTCGCCGCCGCGACGTCGGCCTGGCGCATCAGCGACTCGCCGACGAGAAAACACGAGGCGCCGGAGCGCTGCATGCGGGCGAGGTCTAGCGGCGTATAGAGGCCGCTTTCCGAGACCAGCAGACGGTCGCCCGGCAAGTTCGCCGCCAGGGTTTCGGTTGTTGCGATATCGACCGTCAGGGTCTTGAGGTTGCGGTTGTTGATGCCGACAAGCGGCGAGACCAGCCGCAGGGCGCGGTCGAGTTCGGCGCCGTCGTGCACCTCGATCAGCACGTCCATGCCGAAGTCCATTGCCGCGGCCTCCAACTCGCTTGCCTGCGCGTCTTCCAAGGCAGCCAGGATAAGCAGGACGCAGTCGGCGCCAAGAGCCCGCGATTCCGCGATCTGATACGGCTCGAGCATGAAGTCCTTGCGCAGGCAGGGCAGGGGAACCGCCGCCCGCGCCGCCCGTAGATAGTCGTCGTGGCCTTGGAAGTAAGGCTCGTCGGTAAGCACGGACAAACAGGTGCCGCCGCCGTCGTGGTAGGCCCGCGCCAGGGCCGGCGGGTCGAAGTCGGCGCGGATCAATCCCTTGCTCGGCGAGGCCTTCTTGATTTCGCAGATCAGTCCGTATCGGCCACTGGCGACGGCGGCGCGCAACGCAGCGATGAAACCGCGCGGTGATTCGGCCGCGGCCGCCGCGGCCTCGATTTCGCTGAACGGTGTGCGGCGCTTGCGTTCGGCAACGAAGGCGCGCTTGTCGGCGCAAATACGTTCAAGGACGTCACTCACGCGGCAACCTCTTCGTTGCTGATAGCGATGACCCGGTCGAGCACCTTGGCGGCGCCGCCGCTGTCAATGGCTTCGGCCGCCAGGGCGACGCCATCCCTAAGGTCGCCGGCCTTTTCGGCAATCACCAGGGCCGCCGCCGCGTTGAACAGCACGATATCACGATAGGGGCCGGCCTGACCGTCGAGAACCGCGCGCAGGGCGCGGGCGTTCTCCGGCCCTTCGCCGCCCTTGAGGTCGTCAAAATCGGCGCGCTCGAGGCCGCCGTCCTGCGGACCGACTTCGAAGGTCGAGACCACGCCATCCTTCAGTTCGGCAACCATGGACTGTCCGGTCGTCGACAACTCGTCCATGCCGCCGGCGCCATGGACGACCCAGGCCCGTTCCGAGCCAAGTCCCTTTAGCACCTCTGCCAGCGGGCTTACCCATTCCGCCGCGAAGACGCCGGTCAACTGGCGTTTGACCTTCGCGGGATTTGCCATTGGTCCCAGTAGGTTGAAGATCGTGCGGGTTCCCAATTCGACGCGCACCGGTCCGACGTGACGCATGGCGCTGTGATGGCGCGGCGCCATCATGAAACAGGTTCCGGCTTCGGCCAGGCAGCGGCGCACCAGGCTCATGTCGGCGTCGATATTGATTCCCAGTGCCGTCAACACGTCAGCGGCACCGCTCTTCGACGAGAGGGCGCGATTGCCATGTTTGGCGACCGGGACGCCACAGGCAGTGACGACGAACTGGCTGGTCGTCGAGATGTTGTAGGTTCCGGTGGCGTCGCCGCCGGTACCGACGATATCCATGGCCTCGGGTGGCGCTTCGATCGAAAGCATCTTTGCCCGCATGCTGTCGACGGCGCCGGTGATTTCCTCGACCGTCTCGCCGCGTACCCGCAAGGCCATCAAGAAGCCGCCCATCTGCGCCGGTGTCGCATCGCCGGACATCATGATGTCGAAAGCTTCCCGCGCCTGGCCGCGGCTGAGCGGCCGACCGTCGGCGGCAAGCGCCAGCAGGGTTTTGAGGTTGTTCGCGACGCTGGTCATGTCAGAGCGCTCATATCTGGAAATCTGTCATGCGATGGCGGCCCGATCCAAGGCCTGAGGATCCGGACGGACGTTGTGGCCAGCGAGCCGGAGGAAGTTGGCGAGCAGCGCGTGTCCCTGCTGCGAGGCGATGCTTTCGGGGTGAAATTGCACGCCATGCAGCGGCAGGTCGCGGTGCTGGATGCCCATGACGACGCCATCCCCGCTGCGCGCCGTAACCTCCAGGCAGTCGGGAATGCTGTCCGGCGCCAAGGTCAAGGAATGGTAGCGGGTCGCGGTCAAGGGCGAGGGCAGTCCTTCGAAGACGCCTTTTCCCTCGTGGTCGATCGGGCTGGTCTTGCCGTGCATCGGCGCTGGCGCTCGTACGACGCGGGCGCCAAAAGCCTGACCGATCGATTGATGACCGAGGCAGACCCCCAGGACCGGCAATTTGCCGGCTGCCGCGGCGATCAGCTCGAGGCAGATGCCAGCGCGATCGGGATCACAGGGCCCCGGCGAGATGACGATCCCCTGCGGCTGCATAGCCATCGCCGCCTCGACGCTGATCTGGTCGTTGCGATACACCTGCAACTCCGCTCCCAATTCGCCGAGGAAGTGGTAGAGATTGTAGGTGAAGCTGTCGTAATTATCGAGAAGAAGAAACATTTCAAACTACTACCGGATGTTTCTCATGTTGTTTGACGTATCTTGACATCCTTATAGCAGCATGCCGCGGGCAGCGAAAGCAAGCCCGCCACGCCGATCCAGGGGCCTGGCGACGGCCCCAATGACGACTCGCTGGCGCCGCGGCAAAGGCGACGCGCTGGGGACGCCGGAATTACCCAACTTGGCCCGTGCGGTGCAAGTGCGTCCACGCTAAGCTTTCCCTAACCATGATCGCTTTACATAAGAGCGGAATTCGCGCTGGTAAGGCCGCAATGAGTCCTTGACCCAGCCCCTATCGAGACAGGCCGAGGCCGGCGTGAAAGAGCAGCATCCGAATCGATGACCTTCAGCCCATCAGACGATCCGCGGCAACAGGTATCGCCGGCTCAGGCCGTGCCTCAGCCGGCATTTGCCGCCCCTGACGGCACGCGACGGCGTTGGAAGTCGCGGCTCTGGAACCTGGCGGCGGCGGCCGGTATATTTGTCATCGGTACCCTGGTCGGCGTGGTCGCCGGTGTCGAGTTGGGTCAACGTGGTTTTTTCGACGAGCTTGGAACGCGGGTCGCCCAGTTACGGGGTGAATGGACCGGTCCTGCGGCGACCCCCACCTCGACCCCCGAGGCACCGCTGCCGGCGACAGGAGTTGCGCTCTCGACTCAGGCCGGCAACGTGGCTGGCGATCCGACGGCCAGCCCTGTCTCCAGCCTGGTCTCCAGCCCCGACGTCGACAATTCCGTCCGCGATGGTCATGCCGACGAGTCGCATTTCGAGCGTCTCTACGAGGAGCCCCTCGACCGGGCGCCGCCTGAGCCGCTGGTCGCCGCCGACCCGTCGCCTGACGAGACCGAGGTGCAGGGTTGGACCACGGTCGCCGCGTTGCGTCAGCAGGCGAGCCTGCCGCGGGCCGTCGTGCCGCGCCGCGCGCCGGGAGAACCGCCCTTGTGGAAAGCCAATGCGGTCGCCAGTCCGCCGGCCAACGGTCGCCCGATGATCGCCATCGTGCTTGACGACCTTGGTCTCAACCGCCCGGGCGCTCGCCGCGCCATCGAGCTGCCGGCGCCCCTGACACTGGCCTTCATGACCTATGCCGAGGGTCTGGATGAAATGACATCCGCCGCCCGCCGGGCCGGGCACGAGCTGATGGTGCACGTTCCCATGCAGCCGCGCGACGCAACCTACGATCCCGGCCCCAATGTTCTGGCGGTCGAGCTGCACTCCGCCGAGCTGCTGCGCCGCCTCGACTGGGGGCTGGGCCGCTTTTCAGGCTATGTCGGCATCAACAACCACATGGGCAGCCGCTTCTCGGCCCACGCCGATGGCATGGACCAGGTCATGCGCGAGTTGAAGGCGCGCGGTCTGCTGTTTCTCGATTCCCGTACCGCCGGCGGTACCGTGGCGCAGAAAACGGCGGCCAATATCGACTTGCCCTTCATCGGACGCGATATCTTTCTCGACAACGACCCCGGCGACCCGGCTTCGATCCAACGCCAGCTCGACACCTTGGAGCGCCTTGCCCGCGAACGCGGCTACGCTGTCGGCATCGGCCACCCGCATCGAAACACCTTGGCGGCCCTGGAACAGTGGTTGCCCTTGGCCGAAGCCCGCGGCCTCGCGCTGGTCCCCATCAGTGCCATCGTTGCCCGGCGTCGAGCGCATAACCAGGACGCCGCCGGAACATCGGGGTAGCGACATAGGGTC
>JAJFGM010000830.1 GCA_021776145.1 Kiloniellaceae bacterium
CATGGTGACCAGCGACGGTTACATAATCCAGCCCGGGATCACCCTGCCGGACGACGCCGTATCGATTACCATCAACGCCAGCGGCGAAGTCTTCGCCAATATCGAAGGACAGGTGGCGCCGACCCAGGTCGGACAGATCGAGCTTGCCAATTTCCCCAACGAAGCTGGCCTCGAGGCCATCGGCGACAACCTCTTTCTAGAGACCCCGGCGTCTGGTCAGGCCAGCGTCGCGGTCGCCGGCAGCACCGGTTTCGGCACGGTCCAGCAAGGTGCCGTGGAAACCGCCAAAGTCAACGTCGTGGCCGAGATTACAAACCTGATCACCGCTCCACGCGCCTACGAGATGAACTCCAAGGACATCGAAACCTCGGACGAGATGATGCGTCAGGTCACCAACCTGCGTTAATCCTCGAAGCAAGCGCATTTAAGGGAAAACCATGAAAATCCTGCCCACCGCTCTCGCCGCCTATCTCGTGGCCCTTGCTGTTGCCGCGTCCGCCTGGGCGCAAAGCAACGCCCTGGTCACCCTCAAGCCGGAAGCTGTGATCGCCGGCCCGACGGTCCACCTGGGCGATCTGTTCGATGGCCTCGAGAATCTCGGCGGGATCGCCGCCACACCCGTGGCGCGGGCACCGACACTGGGCGCCTCGGTCGACCTCGATGCGCACTGGCTGAGCGCGCTGGCCCGCACCTACGGACTGGCATGGCGACCGCAGTCGCAGTTCGACAGAATTCGGGTCGAACGCGCCGCTCGGATAGTCGACAACCACGAGATCGAGAGGCTTCTACAGGACGCCTTGCGGCAACAGGGCGGCAACAGCGAAATCACACTGCTTCTCGACAATCCCAACCAGCGCATACTCCTGCCGGCCGAAATGGAGGGCGGCATGACTGTCACCAATCTGTCGCATGACCCACGCAACGGCCGTTTCATCGCCCTTTTAGCAGCCAACGCGCGTGGGTCCGCCGAGGTGCAAGCGAAGATCACTGGCCGCGCCATCGAGATGGCCGAGGTTCCGGTCCTTAGCCGCCGCATGGTGCCGGGCGAAATTGTCGGGGAAGATGATATCGAGTGGATGGCGGTGCCCGCCGACCGCATTGCCCGCAACGTCGTCGTCAATCAGGTCAATATCGTCGGCATGACGCCGCGTCGGCCAGTGCGCGCAGGCGAACAGTTGCGCAGCGGCGAATTTCAGGCGCCCATCGTTGTCGCCAAGAACAATCTGGTGTCCGTCCATCTCCGAACCGAGCGTTTGCGTTTGACCGCCCAGGGCCGCGCTCTGGAAGACGGCTCCATGGGCGAAGTCATCCGGGTCATGAACACGGCGTCGAATACCGTCATCAACGCCGTAGTCGTTGCCGCCGGCAAGGTCCAGGTCATCCAGGCCTCGATCGCGGCGACCGAGTAAGGAAATGAGCATGTCCATCACGAAGCCCTCGATCCTCAATGCGGTACAGGCAGTGAACTGGCATCTCGCCGCGCGCCTGGCGGGCGTGCTGGCGTTCAGCCTGGCACTCGGTGCCTGCAACACCCTGACCCGACTTTCCAACGTCGGCTCCGAGCCGGAGTTCAGCAAGATTGAGAACCCCGGCGCCGGACCCAACGGCATGCATCCGATTTCCCTGCCGATGCCGGCACCGATGCCGGTGGAACGCCAGCCCAATTCGCTCTGGCGGCCAGGGTCTCGTGCCTTCCTACGCGACCAGCGCGCCTCGCGCGTTGGCGACATCCTGACCGTCATCATCGAGATCTCAGACAACGCCTCGATCAGCAATACGACGACCCGCACGCGCACCAACGAAGAGGACGCCGCCGCCGGTTCGCTGCTCGGTATCGAGAGTCAACTCAACAGGATCCTACCCGACGCCGTCGACCCGACGAGCCTCATCGATCTCAACAGCTCGACACTGTCCCAGGGCACGGGCAATGTCGACCGCGACGAAACCATCAATCTGCGTGTCGCCGGCCTGGTGACCCAGGTGCTGCCAAACGGCAATCTGGTCGTCGCCGGCCGCCAGGAAGTCCGCGTCAATTACGAAGTTCGGGAGTTGCAGGTCGCCGGCATCATCCGCCCGGAAGACATCACCAACAACAACACCATCACATACGACCAAATCGCGGAAGCGCGTATCGCCTATGGCGGTCGCGGGCACATCTCCGACGTGCAGCAACCGCGCTATGGCCAGCAAGTCTTCGATATCATTTGGCCCTTCTGACCCTACCGCTGTCGCACCGGCGACCGGCTTGATCGGGTATCTTCGCGCCGCACAAGAATGGGCCGGTTCCCGAAGACGGAAACCGGCCCAAACTCTTGAGTTTTGTCCCGGCCTGACGAAAGCCGAGGACATCTGTCACCAAGGACGGGCTCCAAAGATGTGTCAGTCGTCTCGGTGGGTCTTTTCCAGGCGTTCGTGGCGTTCCTGCGATTCGATGGAGAGCGTCGCAATGGGGCGAGCCTCGAGGCGCAGCAGGCTGATGGGCTCGCCGGTTTCCTCGCAGTAGCCGTAAGCGTTGTCGTCCAATCTCTGGAGAGCATCGTTGATCTTCGAGATCAGCTTGCGTCCTCGGTCGCGCGTACGCAACTCCAGTGACCGGTCGGTCTCGAGCGAGGCGCGATCGGCCAGATCGGGCTCGTGCAGGGACTCCTGCTGAAGATGCTGGATGGTTTCTCCGGACTCCTTGTGGAGCTCGGTTTTCCACAGCATCAGCTTTTTGCGGAAGTACTCCTTCATGACCGGGTTCATGAAGGGCTCGTCCTCACGTGGGCGATAGTCTTCAGGGACCATGATTGCCATGCTTGAACTCACTGTATTTCACTGAATTGCGCCGGGGAGTATATGAATTTTGCATCCCAGGACAAGCATCAGAATTGTGATAATCGAGCAAAAACCAACTTATCCCGCGCAACTCTGCGTAAAATTGGACGTTTCTTGCTTCAGCGCCCGAGCTTGGCCAACTCCACCGCCACTCTGATCTCGATTTCGTTAATCAACTCAATAAGTATTGGATCCTCGATCGCATCGACCCTCTGCGCCAAGAGCTTTGAGATCCGCTCCAGGTTCGAGGCCGGAAAACTGCCCATCAGCAAGCCAATGCGCAGTTCCTCCAGTTCGTCCAGCAGGTCTTGCCCGCGTCGCAGGCTGCGGCGGCGATACATCGAGGACTCAGGGACCTCTTGTAGCGCCAGCAAAGAATCAACCGCGCCAATGCCGCCGCCTCCGCCAACCGCAACGGATTTGGGCGCTTGTTCAGAAAGAACCTTGGCAAAACCGCCGCTGGCGCCAGTGCCACTGACCTCGCTGCGTTTCGCCGTCGACCGCCTGGAAGCGGCAATCCGATCAATTTTCATCTTTTGCCCAAGAATTCGCTGAATCGGCACCCTGAACCGACGCAGTTAAGATGACGTAAACCTGCAAGCAGCACGCGGCCGCGCGGGATTCCGGCGCGCTCGCCGTCAATCGGCAAGAATTGCCCGTCCGGCGTGGCCGGACTTGCCGTGGCCCGGCAAATTCTCTTGGCCGCGACGCCTTGTATCGAGCGGGCAAGCGGTCAGTAGCGCGGAAAGTCGCGGTTTTGGCGACTTGGCACGGCATTCGCATATCCAGGATGGGACATAGCCTTAAAGCGTTCAGCACATGTATCCGGGGATACCCAAAAAGTTGCATAACAACAGAAAATCATCTCTCGCGGCGGGCTTCAGGTCAGTGCTCGGCACCCTGCCCTGGAACACGATCCGCATTCTTGCGGCCTTGATCCTGCTTGCCTTCATCGCCTGGCCAAGCGGTGCCAGCGCCCAGTCGCGCATTAAGGATGTCGCCGACTTCGAGGGCGTCCGTGAAAATCTGCTGGTCGGCTATGGCCTGGTTGTCGGTCTCAACGGTACTGGTGACGACCTTGGCTCCGCCGTCTTCACGCGCGAAAGCCTTATCGGCATGCTGCAGCGCCTCGGCGTCAATGCCCGCGACGACGACCTTGACACCGATAACGTGGCGGCGGTCATGATCACCGCCAACCTGCCGGCCTTCGCGCGCCAAGGAACACGCATCGATATCAACGTCTCGGCCATCGGCGACTCCTCCAGTCTGCTCGGCGGCACGCTCTTGGTCACTCCCTTGCTTGCCGCCGACGGCGAAGTCTACGCAGTCGCGCAAGGCCCGATCGCCGTCGCCGGCTTTAGCGCCGCCGGCAATGGCCAAAGCGTGACGCGCGGGGTCCCGACCTCGGGCCGCATTCCCAATGGCGCCATCATCGAGCGCGAACTTGCCTTCGAGATCAACCGCCTCAACACCATAAAGGTGAGCCTGCACAATCCGGACCTGACGACAGCGCGCCGCGTCGCGAGCGCCATTAATGGCTTGATCGGTCAGGCCGCCGCCCGCTCGACGGATCCCGGTACCGTGTCGATCAAGGTTCCGAGCCGCTACAAAGGCAACACCGTCGCCATGCTGACAGATATCGAACAGCTGCGGGTACAGACCGATCAGAGTGCTCGGGTGGTCATTGACGAGCGCTCCGGCGTCATCGTCATGGGCGAGAACGTGCGCATCTCGACGGTCGCCATCGCCCAGGGCAATCTGACCATCCGTATCACCGAAACCCCGCAGGTCAGCCAGCCCAACGCCTTTTCAAATACCGGCGAGACCGAAGTCGTCGACCGCACGACCATCGAGATCGACGAACAATCGGACAATCGCCTGGCTGTCCTCGACTCCGGTATCAGCCTGCAAGAGCTGGTCAACGGCCTCAACGCCCTGGGCGTTGGACCGCGCGACATGATCACGATCATGCAGGCGATCAAGTCCGCCGGCGCCCTGCAAGCCGACATCGAGGTGCTGTGATGGACCTCGGTAAAACCTACGCCGATCCCCTGCTGACGGTCCCTACTCGCAGCTTCTCGGCGCTGGCCGGCGGGCCGCAGTTCGGCGCCACTCGGGCCGCCGGCAAGAACGGTGACGTCGACGCTGTGCGGGAAGCCGCCCTGCAGTTCGAGGCCGTGTTTCTGTCGCAGATGATGGCGCCGATGTTCGAAAGCCTAAGCACCGACGGCCTTTTCGGCGGCGGCCAATCCGAGCAGGTCTATCGCTCGATGATGGTCGAGGAATACGGCAAGGCCATCGTGCAATCCGGCGGCATCGGACTGGCCGATGCCGTGCAAAGAGAAATGATCAGAATACAGGAGACGCAATCGTGATGCAGACCCAGGCAATCAACACTCGACCCAATCGGCCGCGTAGCGTTCCGGCTGTAGCGCCGACGCTCGGTGCCATTCGCCAGATCATCGAGCTGGTCGGCGATCTTACCCACATCATGAACGAAGAGGTCGGCCTGCTGCGCTCCATGCGGGTGCGCGACTTCGGCAAGCTGCAGGACCGCAAGCTGCAGTTGGTCAACGCCTATGAACAGCAAACCGAGGGATTGCGCTCCGACCGGGGCTTCGCCGAGACCATGGACCCGCTGCTGCGCGACGAGCTCAAGGACGTGGTTGTGCGCATGCACGAGACCCTACGGGAGAACGAACTGGCCATCGGTGCCGCGCGCGCGGCCAACGAAAAGCTCGCCAAGGCCATTCTAGAAGCCGTCAGTTCCACCCAGCCCGACGGCGCCGGCTATTCGAAATCTGGAAGCCGCGAAAGCGCTTCCGCCGCACCGCCGGTCTCGGTCCAAATCGATCAGCACCTCTGATTTTACGCCGACGAACAGCGAGAGCTACGCGAC
>JAJFGM010000084.1 GCA_021776145.1 Kiloniellaceae bacterium
GCAAGGTCGCGGCGCACGCGATCGATCGTTACCTGCGCGGTTAGCTGATCTTGGCCCGCGTGAACCCCTGATCAGGAGAGTGGCATGGCAGACCTTCGCTGTGACATCGCCGGTGTAAAGTCCCCGAATCCCTTCTGGCTCGCTTCGGCGCCGCCGACCGACAAGGACTACAACGTCGTGCGCGCCTTCAAGGCGGGTTGGGGCGGCGTCGTCTGGAAGACGTTGGGCGAAGATCCGCCCATCGTCAACGTCTCCTCGCGCTATGGCGCGGTTTCGTACAACGGCCAGCAGATCATGGGCTTCAACAACATCGAGCTGATCACCGACCGGCCGCTCGACATCAATCTGCGCGAAATCAAGCAGGTCAAGCGCGACTGGCCCGACCGTGCCATGGTGGTCTCGCTGATGGTGCCCTGCGAAGAGGAGAACTGGGCCAAGATCCTCAAACGGGTCGAGGAGACCGACGCCGACGCCGTCGAACTCAACTTCGGCTGCCCGCATGGCATGTCCGAACGCGGCATGGGCGCGGCCGTCGGCCAGGTACCGGAGTACATCGAGATGGTGACGCGCTGGTGCAAGGCGCACACCCGCATGCCGGTCTTTGTCAAGCTGACACCCAACGTCACCAACATCCTCGGCCCGGCGCACGCCGCCCATGCCGGCGGCGGCGACGCGGTGTCGCTGATCAACACCATCAACTCGATCACCAACGTCGACCTCGACGCCATGGCGCCGATGCCGACGGTCAACGGCAAGGGCGCGCACGGCGGCTATTGCGGTCCCGCGGTCAAGCCGATCGCCCTCCACATGGTGGCCGAAATCGCCCGCGATACGGAACTACCGGGCCTGCCGATATCTGGTATCGGCGGCATCTCCACCTGGCGCGACGCGGCCGAGTTCATCGCCCTGGGCTGTGGTTCGGTGCAGGTCTGCACAGCCGCCATGCACTACGGCTTCAAGATCGTCGACGACCTGATCGACGGCCTCGGCAACTGGATGGATTCCAAGGGCTACGCCACGCTCGAGGCGTTCCGCGGCGCGGCGGTGCCAAACGTCGTCAACTGGCAGGATCTCGACATGAACTACGAGATCATCGCCGACATCGACCAGGAACTCTGCATCAAATGCGGCCTGTGTCACATCTCTTGCGAGGACACCTCGCACCAGGCCATTGCCGCCATCCGGGTCGACGGTGCCCGCCGCTACGAAGTTATTGCCGAAGAGTGCGTGGGTTGTAATCTATGCCTGCACGCCTGCCCGGTTGAAGGTTGCATCACCATGAAGCAGATCGACAACGGCAAGCCCTACATGAACTGGACGCAGGATCCGCGCAATCCGCTACGCGTCGACGCCGCCGAGTGATTTGGCAAGCGTGGCAGAGCGCAAGCTTGTCACGGACTCAGTTTGTCACGGGTAAAGTCGACGATGATGGATTTTGACGCGGCAGCGCGCAATCGGGAGCAGAAAACGATATGAAAAACATGCGGATCAACGGCCAACGCCTGTGGGACAGCCTGATGGAGATGGCCAAGATCGGGGCGACGGAAAAGGGCGGAAACTGCCGTCTCGCCCTCACCGATCTTGATAAACAAGGTCGCGATCTCTTCGTCAGTTGGTGCGAAGAAGCCGGCTGCAGTATCCGCGTCGACAAGATGGGCAATATCTTCGCCCGCCGGCCGGGCCGCGACAACAGCCTGCCGCCGGTCATGACCGGCAGCCACCTCGACACCCAGCCGACCGGTGGCAAGTTCGACGGCGTTTTCGGCGTGCTTGCGGGGCTGGAAGTGATCCGTACCCTCAACGACTTCGACTATGAGACCGAGGCCCCGGTCGAGGCGGCGGTCTGGACCAACGAGGAAGGCTCGCGCTTCGCCCCGGCGATGGTTGCGTCCGGCGTTTTCGCCGGCGTCTTCGACCTGGAGTACGGCCACAGCCGCGCCGATCTCGACGGCAAGACCATGGGCGAAGAGCTTGAGCGTATCGGCTATCTCGGCGACGAGCCCTGCGGCGGCCGAGAGATCCGTGCGTTCTTCGAGGCCCACATCGAACAGGGACCGATCCTCGAGGCCGAGGAAAAGACCATCGGCGTCCTGACCGGCGCCCAGGGTCAACGCTGGTTCGAGATCACCCTCACCGGGGCCGAGTCGCATGCCGGCACGACACCGATGGACAGGCGCCGCGACGCGCTGCTCGGTGCCGCAAAGATCGTCACCGCGGTGAACGAGATCGCCCTGGCGCACGCACCCAACGCCGTCACCACGGTTGGCCTCTTGCAGGTCAGCCCGAACTCGCGCAACACCATTCCCGGTGAGGTCTTCTTCGCCGTCGACCTGCGGCATCCCACCGACGAGCAGCTGTCGGCCATGGCCGACGAACTGCGCGCCATATGCGACCGCGTCTGCGAGGCCGACGGCCTGGAGAGCGAGGTCACGGAAATCTGGTATTCGCCGCCCATCGTTTTCAACGCGGATTGCGTCGCGGCCGTGCGCAAGGCCGCCGAGGGCGCCGGTTTCGCACACCGCGACATCATTTCCGGTGCCGGCCACGATGCCTGTTACATCAGCCGAGTTGCGCCGACGGGCATGATCTTCGTACCCTGCAAGGACGGCATCAGCCACAACGAGATTGAGAGCGCCACGCCGGACGATCTCGCCGCCGGCTGCGACGTCCTGCTCCAGGCCATGGTGGAACGGGCTTCGGCCTGAACGGTCCCGCTGCGGCAAGCGCAGCCGGGACCGAAGTTTAGAGGGGGTATGCAAGGTTTGGCCGCAACAAGCGCGCCGTCGGACGCTGAGGCAGCGGGGACCGCGGCGGTCATCCAGATCGATGGCCTTTCCCTGACCTTCGAGACCGGCGACGGCCCCGTCTATGCCCTTTCCGAGGTCGACCTGACGGTCGACAAGGGCGATTTCGTCTCGTTCATCGGGCCGTCCGGCTGTGGCAAGACCACGCTGGTGCGGGTTATCGCCGACCTTGAACAGCCGACGGCCGGCCATATCAGTGTCGAGGGCGTGACCCCGCACCAGGCGCGCCTGGGCCGCATCTACGGTTACGTCTTTCAGGCACCGGTGCTGTATCCCTGGCGCACTGTCGAGCGCAACGTCACCCTGCCGTTGGAGGTCATGGGCCTGAGCGGCCCGGAGCGCAGCCAGCGCGCCGCCCGCTATCTAGAACTGGTCAACCTCAAGGGTTTCGAGAAGAAATTTCCCTGGCAGCTCTCGGGCGGCATGCAGCAGCGCGTCTCAATCGCCCGAGCGCTCTCCTTCGAGCCCGAAATGCTACTGATGGACGAGCCCTTCGGGGCCCTGGACGAAATCACCCGCGACCACCTGAACGAACAGCTGCTGCGGCTTTGGGAGCGGACCCAAAAGACCGTGGTCTTCGTCACCCATTCGATTCCCGAAGCCGTGTTCCTGTCGTCCAAGATCGTCGTCATGTCGCCGCGCCCCGGGCGCATCATCGACGTCATCGACTGCAATCTGCGACCCGACCGCACTCTCGACGTGCGCGAGACGCCGGAGTTTCTTGAAATCGCCCACAGGGTGCGTGAAGGCCTGCGGGCCGGGCACAGTTATGACGACTGAAGCGGCAGGCACGGCACGCCCGGCCCCCTTGGCCGGTACCTTGATCGCATTGAGGCGGGGCCGCGCCGGGCCGGTTCTGCTGGTCTGCCTTGTCCTGCTCGGACTTTGGTACCTTGGCGCCGCCGCCTTGAACGCCGACCGGGTGGCACAGACGCACGAACGCGCCGGAACACCGCAACCGGGCCTCGGCGCCTTCCTCGACGAAGCCTGGTCGCAGGACCGCCCGCTGTTGCCGGCGCCGCACCAGGTCATCATCGAGCTCAACAAGACCGTCTTCGACAAGAAGATCACCTCAAAGCGCAGCCTCGTCTTCCACTCCTGGGTAACGCTGTCCTCGACCCTGCTCGGTTTCCTCATGGGCACGGCGCTGGGCATCACCTTGGCGGTCGGCATCGTTTATGTGCGCACGCTCGACCGCAGCCTGATGCCCTGGATCATCACCTCGCAAACCATCCCGATTCTCGCCGTGGCGCCGATGGTCATCGTCGTGCTCGGCGCCATCGGGCTGACCGGGCTGGTGCCCAAGGCCATCATCTCGATGTACCTTTGCTTCTTTCCGGTTGTCATCGGCATGGTCAAGGGCCTGCGCTCGCCGGATCCTCTGCAGCTCGACCTCATGCGCACCTACAGCGCCAACAGGGCGCAGGTCTTTTGGAAGCTGCGGTTGCCGGCCTCCCTGCCCTTCCTTTTCGCCAGCCTCAAGGTCGCCATCGCCATTAGCCTGGTCGGCGCCATCGTCGGCGAGTTGCCGACCGGCGCCCAAGCCGGCCTCGGCGCGCGCCTGCTGGCCGGCTCCTACTACGGCCAGACCATCCAGATCTGGTCGGCCCTGGTCATGGCCTCGCTTCTGGCCGGCGCCCTGGTGGCCCTGGTCGGCGCCGTCGAGGGTGTCGTGTTGCGGCGCTCGGGAGCCCAGCCATGAGTGCAACCGCGGGTGGCGGCGCGAAACAGCGAGACTGGCCGAGCCGCCTGTTTATCCTCGCCGGACTCGCCGCCATGGCTCTGGACGGTTTGGCCAGCGAGGCCCAGGCGGTGGGTTGGTGGCGCGGCGACGTAACCCTGCTGGCGACGCTCTTCGCGCTCGCCATCGCCGGCTGGTCGGCCTGGCGGCGCCTTCAGGGACTCGCCGCGGCGATGATTCTCGGCCTTGCTTTCGCGGCCGGCACCGTGGCGCCGTTGGCTGCCGTCAGCGCCGGCATCGAGGGGCGCAGTGCCCCGGCGCTCTGGCTCTATGTGCTGAGCCTCGGCTTCCTCGCCTGGCGCGCCATGGACGCCTTCTCCGCCGCCAATCCGCCACAGCCGGCCGCCCAACGCCTGGTGTCGCTGCTGGTGCCGGCCCTCTTCGGACTGTGGCTGCTCTACCTGTGGGAGGTTCTGGTCGTCGGCCTCGCCGTCCCGTCCGTGCTGCTGCCGCCGCCCAGCGCCATCGCCGATGTCTTTGGCCGCAGCACCTCGGTGCTTTGGGCCGACTTTCAGCAGACCTTCATCAAGGCGGTCATCCCCGGCTATCTCATGGGTTGCGGTTCGGGTTTCCTGGTCGCTTTGCTGGTCGACCGCGTGCCCTTCCTGCAGCGCGGCCTGTTGCCGCTCGGCAACTTCGTCAGCGCCATCCCGATCGTCGGCATCGCCCCCATCATGGTCATGTGGTTCGGTTTCGACTGGCAGTCGAAGGCAGCGGTGGTGGTCATCATGACCTTCTTTCCCATGCTGGTGAACGCCATCGCCGGGCTGGAAGCCTCGAGCGCCATGGAACGCGACCTCATGCGTTCCTATGCGGCGAGCTATTGGGGCACGCTATTGCGGCTGCGCCTGCCCAACGCCCTGCCGTTCCTCTTCAACGCGCTGAAAATCAATTCGACGCTGGCGCTGATCGGCGCCATCGTTGCGGAATTCTTTGGAACGCCTATCGTGGGGATGGGATTTCGCATCTCCACAGAGGTCGGGCGCATGAACATCGATCTGGTCTGGGCGTCGATCGCGGTCGCCGCGCTTGCCGGATCCCTGTTCTACGGTGCCCTGGCGATGCTGGAACGGGCCCTGACATTCTGGCATCCCTCGTATAGAAGTTAGGGACCCGATGAACACGTGAACCAATGAAGAAGAAACAAACCCAGTTTTGACAGGAGGCACTATGAAAAAGCGTACTTTCCTTTCGTCCGCCCTTTCGACCACGGCGGCCGTCGTCACCGCCGCGGCGCTCGGCCTTTCAGGTTTCAGCGCGCACGCCGCCGACGAAGTCACGATCCAGCTCAAGTGGGTCACCCAGGCGCAGTTCGCCGGCTATTACGTCGCCCAGGACAAGGGCTTCTACGAGGACGCCGGGCTCGACGTCACCATCAAGCCGGGCGGCCCCGATATCGCACCGCCGCAGGTCATCGCCGGCGGCGGCGCCGACGTCATCATCGACTGGATGCCCTCGGCGCTGGCGTCACGCGAAAAGGGCGTGCCGCTGGTCAACATCGCGCAGATCTTCAAGAAGTCCGGCATGATGCTGACCTGCCGCCGCGACAGCGGCATCCAGTCGCCGTCCGACTTCAAGGGCCGCACGCTGGGCGTCTGGTTCTTCGGCAACGAGTATCCCTTCCTCAGCTGGATGAGCCGTCTCGGCATTCCGACCGCCGGCGGTTCCGATGGCGTCACCGTGTTGAAACAGGGCTTCAACGTCGATCCCCTCCTGCAGAAGCAGGCCGACTGCATTTCGACCATGACCTACAACGAATATTGGCAGGTCATCGACGCCGGTATCCCGGCCGACGACCTGTTGGTCTTCAAATACGAAGATCAAGGCGTGGCCACCCTGGAAGACGGGCTTTACGTTCTCGAAGACGACCTCAAGGACGCCGCCTTCGTCGACAAGATGGCGCGCTTCGTGCAGGCTTCGATCAAGGGCTGGCAGTACGCGGCGGACCATTCCGACGAGGCCGCCGACATCGTGCTGGAAAACGACGCCACCGGCGCCCAGACCGAAAAACACCAGCGCCGCATGATGGGCGAGATCAACAAACTGGTCGCCGGATCGGCCAAGGGCATTGGCTATCTGGAGCCGGCCGACTTCGACCGCACGGTCGACGTTCTGCTTGGCGGCGAATCCGACCCGGTCATCTCGAAAAAGCCGGAAGGCGCCTGGTCCCACGCGGTTTGGAAAAAGGCAACCGGCATGTAACGGCGTCATCGACGCGAACGACAAAGGGGGGGCTTCGCGGCCCCCCTTTCTTTAGCGTGGCATCGACTGCGAAGCCTGCGAGAGGCGAAATGATTGGCAAGCCGCTTTCTATGATTCTAAGCTCGTCACGGTGATGCTGGTTGTGAATATCCAGCCAATGGTTGTGCAACCATCGGAGCGCGTGCAAATGTCGGCGACCTGTTCGATCTACCGATACCGGTCGGGAAAAACGCCGTCGCCCGAGACGACATCGTGAGTTCTGTCGCCGAACCTGGCGCCGATCCTGGCGCCGAATCGGGCGCCGAATCGGGCGAGATCGCGCCACGCCGCGCCTTTGCGATGGGCTTGATGATCTTCAGTTCGGTCGGTATCAGCTTCGGCGGCCTCGTCGTGCGCAGCATGCAAGTGGCGGATGCCTGGCAGATAAACTTCCATCGCTCGATCGCCTTTACAGCCGCCATCGCCCTGCTGATGGTCTGGCGCTATCGGTCGGCGACCGCCAGGCATGTGCGACGCATCGGACGGCCCGGATTGATCGGCGGGGCCCTGCTTGCCGCGGCCGGGATCGCCTTCATGCAGGCCATGACCAATACGACGATCGCCA
>JAJFGM010000831.1 GCA_021776145.1 Kiloniellaceae bacterium
GAACTCGACAGCGATCTCGGACAAGGCACAACAGTCACCGTTCGCTTTCCGGCGGAACGGGTTTGCGATTCACTGAGTACTCCGACGAATCGCGGCAAGACGGACGACCCGGAGTACGGCGAGGCGCCGACGTGCGGGCGATCACTGCGGATCCTGCTGGCAGAGGACAACGAGGTAAACCAGCTCTTGATCATGACCATGCTGACGAAAGTGGGACATCAGGTAGAGGTCGCGAGCAATGGTGTCGAGGCGGTGTCCATGGTGGGCGACCGGCCCTACGACCTGATTCTAATGGACATGCAGATGCCGGAAATGGACGGCCTGGAGGCAACCCGGCGCATTCGCGAATTGAAGACGAACGCTGCGGCAATTCCGATAATCGCCATAACCGCAAATGCCCTGAAGGGCGAAAAAGAACGCTGTCTTCACGCCGGCATGAACGACTATCTGTCCAAGCCGGTTGACCGCGCCAAGCTGTCGCGCAAGCTCGCTTATTGGGGACAGTTTGACGAATCCGCGGCTTCGCTGCGCCTCGAGGGTGGCGAGTCCCCCGATGGGCCGCCGGACCGCTCGGCGGAAATCACGCTCGACGGTCTGCTCGATGATCTCGATGAGTTTGAGAACAAGCCGATCCCCGACAAGAGAAGCAGCTGAGACGTCGCTCTCATATGTGTGGGGTGACTTACGCGGGTGTCACGATGTCTTCGTCGTCCCGCCGCCGGTTTCATCACTTGCCCGTCGTTCGGCGCCGAGTTTCATCGGAAGCGGCTGAAAATTTCCACCGATGCCTTGCCAAATTCGGATTTGCATCAGTGACGGGTCCAACGTGAATTTCCGTTGATCAGCTTAGCAACATCTTGCGCCCCGCTTCGAGCACTTCTTGCTTCGTCCCGCCGGCATCGAGATGCCGCCAAGTGACGCTGCCGATTTCGTAATCGAGTTGCTGCTCGAGAACGGTGGCATCGGCGTCGGAAGCGTCGTGGGTGCGACCGTCAAGGCGCTCGACAAGCCTGTCGCGTCGAGTCGTAAGCCACAGACCGCGAAATGTGATCCCAAGATCGGTGGCGAGGGATTCCAGCGCGCCGCGCTCGTCGGGCATGGCAAAGACGGCATCGGCGATTACGGCCTGTCCGGCGCGCAGGGTGACCCGCGCGCGCGATAGGATCTCCGCATAGACCCGCTTATTCATCGCCGCCCCATAGGCCTGCGGCGGTAGGCGGTCGAACTCTTCAGCGCCGCAAAGCGATTTGCGGATGACATCGCTGCGCAGGTGGACGGCACCGGGCGCCGCGCCGATGTCGGGGGCGAGGTCGCGAGCCAGTGTGGTCTTGCCGCTGCCGGAAAGTCCTCCGACCGCAATCAGACGCGGCGCTGGCGGTGTGAAGTATGCCTGTGCCCTGGCAAAGTAGTGCCGTGCCTCGGCTTGCAAACGATGACGGTCATGGGTCCTTCGCTGATTAGCTTCGGCGCTGGCGCCGACCTTGGCGCGAATGAGGGCGCGGGCGGCAAGAAACAGCGGCAGGACCGCCAGGCCGGAAAGATCGCCGCTCTGCTGCAGATAGCGGTTGAGCACCAAATTGGCGAGCCGACGCAGGCCACGATGGTCGAGGTCCATAAGTAAAAAAGCAAGGTCGTAGAGAACGTCTATGCAAGCAAGTTTGTCATCGAATTCGATGCAGTCGAAGAGCGTCGGTACACCGTCGATCAAGCAAATGTTGCGTAGATGCAGATCGCCGTGGCAGCGGCGGACGAAACCACCCTTCAGGCGTGCGTCGAGGGTTGTCTGAAATCTGTCGAGCATGGCGCCGGCGACCGGCGTGAGGGCCGAGATGTCGGTAACTCTGAAAAGGTCAAGACGCTCGGCGATTTCCGACAGGGATTCCTCGATCACCCAGCGCATTCCCTCGGCGCCCGCGTGCGGTGCCGATTGCGGGGTCAAGATTTCGGCCCGGGCATGGAAACCAGCGACGATGTCGGTCATCTCGGTCATCAGCGGCGCGTTCAGGTCGCCGGCGGCGGCGAGACTGTCGAGCAATCCCGCCTGTTCGAAGCGGCGCATTTCGACAACCCATTCGACCGCCTCGCCGTCGCCATCGAGATCGAGTTGACCGTCGGGGCGCCTGGTCAATGGCCGTGCGGCCAGGTAGATGTCCGGCGCCGTTCGTCGGTTCAATTCAACCTCGCGCTTGCAGGCCCGTTCGCGTCGCCGCAGGGTCGAGAAATCCATGTAGGGAAACCGCACTGCGCGCTTCACTTTGTAGGCTCGTGCACCAGCCAGAAACACAGTCGCGGCATGGGTGTCAATGCGCTCTACCGCTTGGCCGGCGTGCGTGTCTGGATCTGCGAGGAACGCCAACGCGGCACTTTGGTCGGCAACCAGTTGAGCGCTGTTTCCTTGGCTTTCTGGTTCGTTATCGAGCGGCGTCATGTGCCAAAAATCCCTTCGGTTGCTCCGCTGGCGAGCTTTCCTCAACCCGCGCGGTTGTCAAACCCGGCGCAACCAAACAGCACAAACTTACAAGGTTTGCATTGATTTGGCACCAGCCGGGCTGGGCTTGGACTTCGCAGTCGCTCGCGCGTTGCCTGTCTCAATTCGACATACCCCGCTCACTTGACCCCGGTCATTCGGAAGGGATGGGAATTCGGAACTTGCACTCCAATGCAATAGGGTATGAACGCGGCGAAGCCTAATCTCCAGATGCGGCACGAAGCCGGCCTGCACATCTCCCGACATTGCCATGCTGCCTCCCCCCATATCTGGGGGGTGCACAACTGTTTATAAGATCGGCAATATTGCTTGGCAACTATGAGGGGAATGTTCTTGCAATCAATGCACGGTCATTCGCCTCCTCTCTCTTCGCGGCGCGGCGCGGACCGCTCCTTCAGTGTAAAGACTCGCCAGAACCTAAGCAGACTCATCCGAAATAACTTTGGGGTTACCGCCATGACCCAAGTCGACAACCTGTCGCGGACCTCTTTCATGCGCCTGCAAACAAAGGGCATGGCAATCAAGCGATCGCTAAACTATTTGGCTGCGGCGCTCAAACGCCTCGGCTTGGATGATCCCGCCGAAATTGTGACCGCCGCTTCCTACAGCGTCGTATTGTCGATTGGCGCACTGAAGACCATGTCGCTTGACGAGACACCAGTCGCGTGTGGTGAATCAGGCGACCATTGGCAAGATGCCGAAAGCAAATCCGCGAATCATGGCAGTGGAAACGCCGGCACGGATAGGCGTGGACGCAGGTACTCACGCGGCTGATGGCGATCCAGCCTCAACGGCGTGTACCTTGCCGCCGATGCGGTGCGGCACCCTCGAGGAGACGTGTTCGCGGACTTTCACCAGCAGTTTCGAGCATCGTCCGCAACGTAAAAGCGCTTTGTGCGATTCCGGCGTGTTATTATCTTTGCGTGCGGCTTATGGGTGTCGTTTCCCCAACGGCCCGAAGGGGCTATCCACGGGTTCGAAGGCAGGCGCCCCCGGTTGGTGGAAATTTTGTGGTCCTGCGGCTAAACGGCAGAGGAGGACGACATGAGGTTCGTCACCGGCCTGAGTGCCTTTCCCGCTTGGCGCGGAACCATCTCGGACCGTTTGGAACCTGCCATTTCGTGCAGGTCCGCGGCGGCGGTTTTGTATCTGTCACTGATCGCTCTATTCGTCGCCTGGCCAAGCGCGCTTTTTTCGGGACAAACGCTTGAGGGCCGCTTCCTGGTGGCAAGTCCGACGATGTCAGACCCGTATTTTGCCGAGACAGTGATTTATATGATCCAACATGACGCTAATGGAGCCATGGGGCTGGTGGTGAATCGTCCGGTTGGCGCCGTGCCCTATGCGGATATGCTGGACAACTTGGGCATCGAAGCAGGCGAAGAGTCAGGCCAGTTCCAGATCTACGGTGGCGGTCCCGTTGAGCGTGGAAGCCTGTTCATCCTCCACACCGCGGATGTCGTTACAAAAGCCAGCCAAGCGCTGAAGTCCGCCCTGATGCTGTCGTCGGATCCGGGGATCCTTCGACGGATCGCGATGGGTGAGGGGCCGCGTAGTTATCTCGTCGTTCTCGGATATGCCGGTTGGGGCCCGGGTCAGCTTGAAACCGAACTTGATCGCGGGGGATGGGAATCCGTCGAATTCGACGAGAAGATTCTGTTCGACATGGCGGACGAAATAAAGTGGGAGCGGGCATTGCAACAGCAAGAGATCGCGCTTTGAACGCCGCGCTCGCCTCCAAGCGATGCGATTGCGGTGACTCGCAGATCTGGAGATAATCACCTACAGCCATAGACACTGCTGGTTGCGCGCGCAAAGGGCGTGGTGGCATCCTCGAGGAATAGGAAACGGGGGACACTGGAGTGATGACCGAGGAACCGCGTTTGAATCTGCAGGAAATCCGCGACCGTCTTCACAGTGCGAGCGCGCACGGAAAAATAATTGGCCGCTTCTCGGTTGAAGCGGCGCATTTGACGGATCGGCATTTCTTGGAGAAACGCCTGACTTTGAACGAGCTGCGCGGCAAGGTCGAAAGCGCCAAGAAACGAGCGGATCAGGCGAGTGAAGATTTGAAACTGGCGCTTGAACTCCTGGACGAAGGGAATCTCAATTAGGGTGTCGGGCGCCCCCTGGATCTTTCCCTGGAGAGCAGACCCCGGTCACATGGAATCGCAAGCGGCAATCCATTGACCCGCACTAGAGCGGGTCATGTTTGGTCGGAACCACTTTGTGGCTCCGACCAAACATGTGAATCCGCTCTACATCAAATAGTTAGAGCAGATTCACCGGGTCAATGGATCGCCGATTGCGATTCCATACGACCCGGATCTGCTCTAGCGTAACTTCCTGGCGCGGTAGGTCACCGGGGCAAATACTTCGGCGTCGGATGGCGTTTCCGATTGCGGTCTTGCCGGCTGGCTCGGTTTCGGTGCCTCTTGGCTGTTTCGCATGCTCAGCCTTACCTCGTCCAGGCTACGCAAGGGTCGTTGCAAAAAGGGACTGACAACGTTGGATTTTGGCGCCGCCGAGGCGCGCTTTTTGTCGATTTTCAGTGGCTTGTCCACAACATATGGTGCTTTTGGGATATTAGCCTACCAAATTTGCCCTCGAGAACAAATTGGAATTTCACCGGTAGCTGGATAAGGTCATGTGACGCCGAAAGCTACTTGGTGCCGCAGAGACACCTGCCGATAATGCCAAGGCTCGACAAACCGTTCAGAAGAAGACAAGAATTCACGGCGAGCAAAGCGTGGAGGAATGAGTTTGATGGCAGGTGTTCTCAGGGACGACGGACCCGAACGGATCGGTTTCCTGCTTGTTCCTGAGTTCTCGATGATGGCGCTTTTCTCGTCCGTCGAGCCGTTGCGCGTTGCCAACCGCCTTAGCGGTAAGCAACTCTACAGTTGGCACATTTTTTCCGTCGATGGCGAGCCGGTCGCATCCAGCAATGGCATGTCGTTGGTGACCGAGGCGTCGATCGCGCAAATCGAGCGCTATCCCACCATCATCGTCTGCGCCAGTTTCGCGCCCGATCATTACGCTGACAAAAAGCTCCTGGCATGGCTTCGACGCCTTGACCGCCAGGGCAGCGAATTGGGTGCCTTGGACACTGGAACCTACCTTCTTGCCAAGGCGGGGTTGTTGTCCGGTTATCGCGCGACCCTGCATTGGGAGAACCTCGCCTCCTTTGCCGAAGCCTATCCGGACGTCGAGGTCAGTGGAGAACTGTTCGAGATCGACCGTAAGCGCTGCACTTGTTCCGGTGGCACGGCGGCACTCGATATGATGCTGCACAGAATCTCCGCCGGCCACGGGCATGAACTTGCGGTGGCGGTGTCGGAATCGCTCTTACATGCGCGCATTCGGCGCCCCGACGACCATCAGCGTATGGCCATTGGTTTGCGATTGCGGCTGCGTCATCCGGCGCTGCTGCGCATCGTCGAAGCCATGGAGGAAAATATCGAAGAGCCCCTGCGTCTGGATGAATTTGCCTCGCTCGGCGCGATCTCGCGGCGTCAACTGGAACGGCTGTTCCGCAAGGCCTTCGACGATACACCGACGGGTTATTATCTTAAATTGCGGCTGCGCCGGGCCCGCCAGCTCCTCGAACACACCGCGATGTCAATTCTCGATGTTTCCCTTGCCTGCGGCTTTGTATCGGCGCCCTATTTTTCGCGTGCCTACCGCAATCAATTTGGCCTCTCGCCGCGCCAGGACCGGCGCGCGCTGCAACACTCCGCCGGGCGTACGGGCTGGCTCAACGAAGGTGTCGGAGGTGCGTCAGGCGCAGACGGTGAAGGCTTGGTGTGATCCAGATATTTACTGTCCAGTGGGCGAAGTCGCTCTAAATGTGGAAACTTTCGCCACAGCCGCAACGGCCTTTTTCGTTGGGGTTGTTGAAGGTAAATCCGCTCTGGAATTTATCCTCGACGTAATCCATTTCCGATCCCAGGAGGAACATCACGGCCGTCGGATCGATGAAGATCTTGACGCCCTTTTCCTCGACGACATCCTCGAACTTGCGCTGTTCCTTGGCATATTCGACAACATAGGAAAGCCCCGAACAGCCACGGGTGTTGACGCCGACACGCAGGCCCAGGACGGGGTCTTCGCTGCGTGACATCAAGGTCCGGGCGCGCTCGGCGGCGGCATCGGTCAGGGAGACGATCTGCTTGATCATGGATGGTTTCCTTTGGTCCTAAACCCAGTGTCTCAAAATAAGCCAAGTGCCAGTTGCGCGTCTTCCGACATAAGATCCTTGGTCCAGGGCGGGTCCCAGGTCAAGGTGACGTCGACCTCGCCGACGCCTTCAACCGAAGCCGCCGCGTCGGCGACTTCCTGCGGCATTTCACCAGCGACCGGACAGCCGGGCGCGGTCAGGGTCATGAGGATGCCGACCGAGCCGTCGTCGCGCTGGTCGATCTTATAAATGAGCCCGAGTTCATATATATCAACCGGGATTTCCGGGTCGTAGACGGTCTGCATGGCCTCGACCAGTTTATTCATCTCCGCCTTCGGCGCCGTGGGATCGGCGAGTGGTGTTCCGGCGTAAGCCGTCAGCCCTTCGGTTTCCGCCGGATCGGCGCCGATCATATAGGGATTGAGCATGGGGTCTTGCATGTCCTTGCCTCGCGTCTCTGGGGCTATTCCGTGGTTGCCTGGGTGTCGCCGGACAGCGCCGCCGTCATGGCGTGCCACGCCAGCGTGGCGCATTTGACGCGCACTGGAAACTGGCGCACGCCGGAGAGCGCCTGCAGGCGCTCCAAGGCGTCGTCGTCGCGGGTCTGGCTGTCGGCCGGGTCAAAATCTTCCTTAGTGCACATGGCGTGAAATTTATCGAATAGGGCCGTGGCCTCACCGCAGCTGCGGCCCTTGAGAAGTTCGGTCATCATCGAGGCCGACGCGATGGAAATCGCGCAACCTCGGCCTTCAAAGGCCGCGTCGTCGATGTGCCCGTCGTGATCGAGCACGAGGTAAACCCGCAACTGATCTCCGCACAGCGGATTATAGCCCTCGGCGCTATGGCTCGCCGCCTCGGGGTGGCGGAAGTTGCGCGGGTGGCGGCCATGATCGAGGATCACTTCCTGATAGAGTTCGCGCAGTTCATCCTGCATCAGCCGAAGATCTCCTGGACCTTGAGCAGGGCGTCAGCCAGAGCGTCTATATCGCCGCGGGTGTTGTAGATGCCAAACGAGGCGCGCGCCGTCGCGCCGACACCCAGGCGGTCCATGACTGGCTGGGCGCAGTGGTGTCCGGCACGCAGGGCTACGCCGGCGCGGTCGACGATCGTGCCGATGTCGTGCGGATGGGTGCCTTCCATGACAAAGGAGAGAATACTGGACTTCTCTTTCGCTTCGCCGACGATGCGAAGGCCGGGAATCTCGCGCAGCCGGTCGCTGCCATAGGCAAGCAAGCCGGCCTCGTGCGCCGCCATGTTGTCGTAGCCGATGGCCGAAACGTAGTCGATTGCGGCACCGAGGCCGATGGCTTCGACAATGGCCGGCGTGCCGGCCTCGAAGCGATGCGGCACGTCTTGATAGGTCGTCTCCTCGAAAGTGACCTTGCGGATCATCTCGCCGCCACCCTGGTAGGGCGGCATCGAATTCAACAGATCCTTCTTGCCGTAGAGGATGCCGATCCCCGTGGGGCCATAGACCTTGTGGCTGGAGAAGGCGTAGAAATCGACGTCCAAAGCCCGCACATCGACCTTGCGGTGCGGGATCGCCTGACAGCCGTCGATCAAGACCTTGGCCCCTTGCGCATGCGCCAGGCGGATGACCTCGGCGACCGGAACAATGCTGCCGAGACTGTTCGAGATGTGCGTGACCGCCACCAGGCGGGTGCGTGGCCCAAGAAGTTTCTCGAACTCCTCGAGCAGGAAATTTCCATCGTCGTCGATCGGCGCGATTTTCAGGACGATGCCACGGCGGTCGCGCAAGAGCTGCCAGGGCACGATGTTGGAGTGATGCTCCAGGCAGGAGATGATGACCTCATCGCCGGCTTCGAGGAAACCTTCGCCAAAGCTCGAGGCGACGAGATTGATAGATTCGGTGCCGCCGCGGGTGAAAATGACCTCGCCGGCGTGCTCGGCGTTGATCAGCTGCTGCGTCTTTACGCGCGCCGCCTCGAAAGCATCGGTCGCTTCTTGGCTGAGGGTGTGGGCGCCGCGGTGCACATTCGAATAGATTGTTTCGTAGGCTTGGGTCATGGCGTCGAGCACCTGACGCGGCTTCTGTGCCGAGGCGGCGCTGTCGAGATAGACCAGCGGTTTCCCATGCACCTCGCGCTTGAGGATGGGGAAATCCTCGCGCACGCGTTCGACGTCGAAGGAGAGTGTCGAGTTGTCGCCGGGTCTCGCCTCGGTCATCACAGCAGTCATTGCAGTCTCCCGCGTCTGGCATCGGCCAACCAGTGTCCGATCGAAGTCATCAGAGCGGGGCAAAGGCCTTGTGCCGCGATCTCCCCGACGGTTTCGCCGAGAAAAGCCTCGATCAGGATCGAACGCGCCTCGGCCTCGGGAATGCCGCGCGAGCGCAGATAGAAGAGGGCGTCATGATCGAGGTCCCCGGCGGTGGCGCCGTGGCTGCACAGCACGTCATCGGCATAGATCTCCAGCTCCGGCTTGGCGTCGATCTCGGATTGATCGGACAGCAGCAGCGCCTTGGAAAGTTGATGGCCTTTACTCTGCTGTGCGTCCCTGTGGACGATGATGCGACCCTGAAAGACGGCGCGCGCCTTGTCGTCGATGACGCCCTTGAAAACTTCGTGGCTGGTCGTCCGCGGGGTGCGGTGTTCGATCAGCGTCGTATTGTCGCAATGCTGGGTGTCGCGAATCAAATAGGCACCGTCGAGATGGCATTCGGCGCCTTCGCCATCCAGGCTGACGCTGATCTCGTTGCGCGACAGCGCGGCACCCATGGAAAGCGCAAAGGCATCGTAATGAGCGCCACGCGCAACCGCGACGTGGGTGGCCGCCAGGTGGTAAGCGGCATGCGATTCGCCCTGCAGTTTGTAATG
>JAJFGM010000832.1 GCA_021776145.1 Kiloniellaceae bacterium
TTTGGGACGAAGCAGCGCACCGAATGTGCGCCGCATTGTTACCGCCGCCAACGGCGATAACCCCAATAACCACCGTCACCACCAATGAGCAGAAAGAGGACGATAACGATAAAGATGAGTTCCATTACTTCCTCCGAAAAATGAGAGCGCAATTTTCTATTTGACATGATAAGTACCGAATAATAATTCACCAGCCTCGGAAACTACGCAGTGACCGTCCGGTGATTGCGCTCTATCGTGGTGACGGGTTTGCCGGTCATGATGCTGCGGATGCTGCGTAACGCCGTTCAAAGGCGGAGCGGGTTCACCGGGCGCTTACCGGCAAGCAGACATCGAAACAGGGAAGCTCGGTGTGAGCACATTTACATAAATAATATCAGTACCTAACCCTCAGAGAGTTCGAGGCATGGTCGCCGGAGCTGGCGCCAAATCACGCTGCTTGAAAGGCACTAACTGAAATTTTCCGCCTGAGTAGATTCCGAGTCTATCGCCGTCGTTTCGGCGACAACCATACTGCACACGGTGAATAAAAGTCAGTTTGTCCGAAGGTAATCGGACATCGGCTCGGACCCCGCCCTATTTTTCGCCAATTAGGGCGGGGCTCTGGGTTCAAGAGCGCAAAAACTACCGGATGCCTTCGGTCGGCCGGCGCGATAGGGCCCGGCCATTGCGGTTTGCCACGCTTAACGGGTTTTGGGTTGAGCCAAATGCACGAATCGAAGACAGAAAAGACAATATTGCGAATTCGAAACCAGCACCACCGGCGTGCCGGTCAACGCGCGATGGCGGATCGCCTTGCCCAAAAAGACAATGTCGATTTGGACCGGATCGTCTGGGATCCGGAGTACCGGGACGAAATCCTGGAGACTATGCGGGTCAACGATTGAACAATGTTCCTACCGCCTAGAGCGCGTTCGCAGCAAGGCTAAGATTTCGTTGACGCTGACGATGGCAAGTTTCGACTCGCGATCGAACTGCTCGGCAGGAACCCAAGGGCCCGAGGAGGGCAAAACCATGCAGCGCATTTATACTGAGCGCCCGATGCAGAACCGGGTGATGGCCGTGTTCGAGGCCAACGCACTTTCCTTCGAACTACCATTGTCCGCTACACTCGAGGATCTCGCCGGCCGCCTGGCCCAGCTCTGCGAGCGGCATGGCGAAGCACTGACCGGCGTCAGCTTGAGAATGAGCTCGCCGCCAAGGGCTGATCCATCCGGCGGCGTCATCATCTCGGACGGCGACGTTGTCACATAAACTGGGCTGGCAGGGATGTGCGAGTGAGATAAGGCTGAGCCGATGCGCCAGCTGTGCTTCAGACGCCACCGCTTTCCGCCCGAAATCATCCGCCAATCGATCTGGCTCTATGCCAGGTTCACTTTGCGCTTCCGTGAAGTCGAGGATGCGCTCGCGGCAAGAGGGTTAGATGTTTCCTACGAGACGATCCAACGCTGGTTTCTGAAGTTTAGCTTTCTCATCGCCGCCAATCTGCGCCGAGCCCGTCCCCGGCCCAGCGATCACTGGCACCTCGATGAGATGGCCCTGGTCATTCGCGGGCGGCGCTATTGGCTCTAGCGCCAGAATGGCTTGCCGAGATTGATGTCGTCTTCATCGGTGAGCGCGCCGGCTCCGGCGCCGACCGCGCCGCCGATCAGCGCACCTGTGACCGGAGAACCGATCACAAGGCCACCCAGGGCACCAACCCCGGCGCCGATACCTCCGCCACTGAGGGCGCGATCCGTTGTGCTGCTCCCACACGCGCCCAAGGCGAGGAGAGTCAAGGCTAGGCCGGCTGCTAAGGTTACGCGTTTCATAGTTCGCACCCCAAATTAAGAATTACAATTTCGTGCGCCGACAGCGGATGCCGCCGACCTGCACCATCCTCGAGACCAAATTGTGTGATTGATCGCGAAAATAAATCGCGCCTAATTCGTATATGGTGACTTGACCGAATATTTGCGATATATTTAAATAATATTTCCACGCCGATAATGGACGAAGTCCCAGATAGGCTTATCCAGCTATTTCCGGTGAGATCTACATCTTGCGCATGTGGGGATTGGCACGCATCCCAATTCCGAGCAGGGAGTGGAAGGCGGTCTGACGGTTTCGATGGCGGTTGAAGCGGAAGACGAGCTCGTCGAACTGCTCCGTTTGATCCCGAAAAATCCAGGAAAATCAACGGCGGCAAAATACGTTTTGTCGCTTGGGCAAAGTAATCGATTTTGCTCTGAAAACGCCTCGCCGGGGGCCATACGAAGCGGCCTTTCTCCAAGCGCTTGGAAAATAGATACGCGCCTTGACCGTCAAACCAGATCACTTACAACAGGTCACCCCGGCGTCCACGGATCACGAACAGATGCCCCGAGAACGGGCCCTGCTTCAGAACATCCCGCGCCAATGCCGCGAGACCGTTGAACCCTTTGCGCATGTCAGTGACGCCCGCGGCCGGCCACACCCTCGTCGATGCTGGGACCATGACGACAGCCCCCGGATCAACCGCGCAAGAGCATCGGCATCGTATGCCCCCGTGATCAGCAGCCGATGGCCGTTGCACAGACTGATCTCCCGCGTGCCGGGTTCAATGCTGGCACTCAGAACAGGCAGGTCCCGTGGTTCGGTTATCTCTACGGGGAGAAAAGCGGTCCCGGCATCCGGTGGCTCCGAATCCGCGAAGCGCGGCTCCTTCAGCCAGTTGAACACCTGGTTCGCGTTGACATCGTACCGGCGTGCCACCTGCGAATCCGACACACCGCGCAACCGCGTTTGCGCGCGGTTCATCCGCTTCTCGTCATCACTCCAGTTCCGACGTCTGCACCGCTTCGCCGCAAAACGCTCCGCTAATGTCCATTTACTCTCTAATGGACATTAGCTTTCACTATCGTTCAAAAGCAGGGCGGGTTCACCGGGCGCTTACGCAACAAGGGTCAATAGTTGTTGATCACCGTACCGACCAGCTCACAACCGGGTCCAGTTATCATGCCCTTGACGTTTCGCACACCCTCCAGGCGGGTGATGCCGTCACGCACCACCATCAAAGCGCCGCCGGTTTTGACCGCGATGGCTTGACTGTCGGAGCTCTCACCGGCGGGCGGTGTGTCGATGAGGATCACGTCGAAACGCTCGGCCAGCACGGATAGAACGTCGTGGAACTTCCTTTGGCTGAGCAGTTCCTGCGGATTCGGCGGCGTGTTGCCCGAGGGCAGGACCGACAGGTCGACGAAGGATTCAATTCGCAGGATTTCGGCCTCGTTGGTGCGGCCGGACAGCAACTCGGTCAGGCCCAAGTTGTTGGGCAGGTTGAAGATCTTGTGCTGCCGCGGATTGCGAAGGTCGGCATCGATCAGCAGCGTGCGCTGGTGCAGTTGCGAAAACACCACTGCCAGATTGGCGGCCAGATAACTGCAGCCCGTGCCGCGCGATGGTGCGACGATCGCGAGGGCCTGGCGGCCGTTTCCGAACCATCGCATCACCAACTGGGCGCGAATGGCGCGCATGGCCTCGACCTGCTCGGTAAAGGGTTGGTAAGCGGCGATAAGCTCGCGGCTGAGTTGCAGGTCTCCGCCTTGAATGACGGGGTAATCGAACTGCTGAGCGATGGCGCGCTGGATGTCGGCTTCGGTGACGAGCCCAAGTTCCTTGGCGGCTTCGCCAAACCGCAGACCGCGGTCGAGCTGTATGTGGACGATCTGCTCTATCTGGCTTTCCGAGATCTTCCCGGAATCCAACAGAATTTGTCCGATGCGCCGTTCGCGTTTGCCGTGAGCTTCGCTGTCCTGGACCTCGGCCACGGACATCTTTTTTTGTGGAAGTTCCATTTTAGGCCTTCAATGGTTATGTGCTTTGATAGGTCGCCGTTCTTGTGCCGACGAGCCGTGCTGGAGTGATACCTTTGTAGATCTCGCCAATGACCGGCATTCCAGTCGCTTCCTCGATGTCCTCCGGCGCGCGCACGCGACGGTCGGTCCATTCGATCAGGAAGGCGAAACCGCCCCCAAGGACGGAACCGAGAATGATCGAGATCATGATGTTGAGGCGAAGTCGGGGGCTTGAGGCCCGTGCCGCGGGCACCGCGAAATTGAGTACCGAAATGTTGGTCTGTGTCGACTTGGCTTCCAATTCGGCCTGTTCAAAACGTTGCAGCGCCAGCTCGAACGCCTGACGACCGCTCTCCACTTCGCGTTCAAGCACGCTTATTTCGTCGTAATCTTGTCCAAGGTCGAGCAGCTTTGCCTTCCGGGCCGCCAGTTGTGCTTCAAGTTCGACGGCGCGCAGACGAGCGACCTTGACGCTGCTATCCATCGACTGAATGACACTTCTGACTTCACGCTCCAATTCCGCGCGAATAGAATTCACCGAATTCACCGCACGTTGGTAATGCGGGTGATTTTTCGACACTCTTTCCGACAATTCGGCGAGTTGGGCTTCCTGCGTCGCCAAGTCTACTTTGTATTTCTGAATCAAACCGTTAGCCAGAATTTCGGGGAAAGAGCTTGCGGCGACCCGACCGGTCTGCAGGTCCTTACGCAATTGTTCTTGACGCGTTTGCAGCGTGACGACTTCCGAACCGGCATCGAGAACTTGCTTGGTCAGCAGCGCCAAGCGTTGCTGTTCCAGGTCGAGACGGGAGTCCGTCGTGATGACTTCGGCCCGGCGCTTGTATTCCGAGAGCCGTGCCTGGGCCTGCGAGAGGTTGTCGCGCAGGACCTTGATTCGCTCGTTGAACCACAACGCGTTTTGCTGCGCGGGCTGCACGCGAAGATCGAGGTTGGCCTGGATGTGCGCGCGCGCGAAGCCATTGGCGACTTCGGCGGCCAATTCCGGAGTCGGGCCTTCGTAACTTAACTGGATCGTCCGGCCTTCGCGTGCCGGAACGATGGTGATGCTTTCGAGGATCGTTTCGGCGATCCAATGCCGGAACTTAGCTGAGGGATCGAGAGTGTCCAGATCGGGACCCTTTTCAGCCTTCTTGCTGGAAAGCTCCATCTCGTAGGCCAGTGAGCCGATAATTCGCTTTATCCATCCAAGTGCGGCATCGATCTTCAAGGTTTCGGTCAGCGAGGGGCCGGACTCGAAATAGACGGACTTGAACTCCTCGGCCTCGATCAACTTGAGGTCCTCGACGACACGCAGCGCGACATTCAAACTGCCGAGAATGTTCTCCTGCGTCTCCATGTAGCCGGCCTTGATCTGATTGGGCGTGGCCTGGCCGGTCACCTGATCACTGCCGCTCGCGGCCAGGACCACCGTGGTGGTGGAGGTGTAGGATTTTGGCAGCGACAGGCTGACGCCGATGGTCGTGCCGACGGTCAGGAGCAAGCAAAACAGGAAAACCCCCTTGCGTGCCCAGAGAATGCGAAGGACCTGCGTGATTTTCATGCCGGTAATTCCACTTTAGCTGAATGTTCCATCACCGAATTTCTCATGCCCAAAAAAGCTCTCGAACCATATTCTCAAAAGACGCTTTCTTCGACATAGACGACATCATTTGGCTGCAGTAGGTCGGTAAGATTCGCGTTCGCAATACGCCCACCGCGTTCGATCCGGATGCCACGCTCGGTGCCGCGGTCGGTAAGCCCGCCACCGACGGAAAGCGCCTGAACTGTGTTCATATTGCGCTGCAAGCGATAGGCGCCGGGGTTTTTGACCGCGCCATAGACGTAGAATACCGGCGCCGGGGGAACGAAAATCACGTCGCCGCTTTGGACCAGTATGTTTTTGCTGAGATCGCCGGTTCCGAAGAGCTGGGTCAAGTCGATCACATAGGATTTTGGCGTCGTGCTGCCGTCTGCGCCGCGCAGCAGCGTAGCCGTGTCGCCGCCGGTGTCCGCAACACCACCGGCTTGCGCCAGTATATCGACCAAGGTGGTTCTCCGCTTGAGCGGGTACTTCCCGGGGAGCTTAACCTGACCCAGGATCGACACCTGCTGGCTGCCGAATTCTATGATGCTGACGATGACGCTCGGCTGATTGACGAATCCGCCAGACTTGAGCTTCGTCGATATGATTTCCTCGGCCTGACTCGGCGTCTTGCCGCCAAGCGTGACTCGGCCAATCAGCGGAAATGTTATGCTGCTCTTGGAATTGACACGCGAGGTGATCGAAAGATCGGGAAAATCGTACACCGTGATGCCGACCACGTCCCCCGGCCCCAAGATATAGCCGTCTTCGGCCGCCTGAAGTTGCATTGGCGCCAGGCAGAAGAGACAAAAGAGAACGATTAGACGGCAAAGTTTCATTTCGGTAATCCCAACCCCAATTTCAGTCCGCGAGCCTCAGATTCATTGATCGTCGTGATATCGAAGCTTGCCGTTCCATTCATGGCGGCCAACCGCCGTCCACAAATCACTGGCAGGAACGCCTTGACACCCAAGCTTGGTCTATCCGTGGCACCTGGAAATCGCGACCTGCCATCAATATGGGCCTGAAAGGCTGAAATGACGCTCAAGAATAGCATGAAACCGGTGTGGTTGCCTCGGCGTCGTCGAGCCTCGATATCATGTCAGGGTACCCGCGGCCCCATTCCTGGCACAAGCCATTTCCTGTTGTGGCCAACGGGATCGCGGACTTGCTCGAAAGCCGGCGCCGCCCAAGCCGTCATTCAGGTGCCAATGCTCAAATTCCGATATTTCTCAAATCCCCATCGACGACTGTTCGAACGCGGTCCGCACCCGAGGGCACGGAAGCGCTAGCCTATGCATGAAATCTGAATATTAGGTAAGCATCGTTTGGTCTAATTCTGCCCCAAATCGAAGAGAAGGCCATTCCAGTTGCTGTAAATCTTTCTGTTGATTGGCGCGTCGACATTCGCCAGCAGGACGGAACACACTTTTTGTGGCGCGTTGAGGCGGGCGCGATTGTCTGCCCCACGACTCCCGCCTCAAGGCTGTGCCAACCCACTTTAACGCCTTGTTTTATCTCGGATTTGGGGCTTGGTTGGGCAAGTCCGAACCCGGCTGCCGGTGTTGCACCGCGTCGTCGCTCGAGTCGAATTCGGGCGGCGCGGTGTGCATGCGTTGGAAATGAAACCAGAAAAGCTTTACCTGCGCGTCACTTTTCCTTAATTTTTAGTGTGCGATGACTTGTGTAAATGTTATTCAGTTGGCGCTTGGAATCTGCCGCGATCCCGGGTAAAAGCCTAGGGAACAAGGTTGAGTTCGCGCCTGTTTCGTTTGTTTGGTGCCCCGTGGGGGGGTGGTCAGGGGATTGAAATGCTTCGGTTTCGTAACATCATTGGTTTCACCTGCGTGCTGCTTGCAGGTCAAGCCGGCACGGCTTTAGGTGATTCCTTCTCACCTTACGGTGCCGTCACGCACATCTTCGACGACAACATCCTCAACACCGCGGATGATGACGAGGCACGGGCGCAACTTGGAACCGATAATACGGCCGAGCACGCCCTGCGCATGGAAGGTGGCCTTGACATTGACCTCGACATCAGCCGCCAGACAATTTTCTTCCGCAGCAACATCAATCGCACGGTCTACGACCGCCTGTCAGATCTGGACTTTACCGGTTTCAATTTTCAGACCGGGGTCAACTGGGGCATAGGCCGAAACTGTTCGGGCACCGGCGACGTACAGTGGGTGCGCACCGCGGGTTCGTTCAACGAATTCACGGAACTGCGGCTGAACGAAAAAAATCGCAAAGTCGGCCGGCTATCGGCGGCTTGCTTCGTCTCTTCCAGCGTTCGGGTGCGCGGCGAGGGCGCTTACAGTGACTCCGACAACAGCGCCGACAACCAGAAAAACCTCAATCGATTGGACGCGGCCGTCGAAGGCGGTGCCGACTACATCACCAGTGGTGGGACCCTGGTCGGCCTTACCGGTCGTGTACGCGATACCAAGTTTCCGAAACGTCGCGACATCGGGTCGACAGCCGACAAGCGTCATCAGCAGTATTTCCTTGGTGTGAACTTTGAATGGTCGCCGCGCCGAGCGCTGCGACTGTCGGGTTTGGGTGGTTGGACCACGCGCAAGCACGAAAGTGTCACCGGCGACGACTTCGATGATTTCAACGGCAATATCAATGCCGACTGGGCGGTCACCAGTACCATCACCTTGGGCAGCAGCCTATTTTATGAGGTCGGTGGCACGGAAAATCTGACGGCTAGTGCGACTCGCGACGAAGGCTTCGATTTGGACGCGGTCTGGCAGGCCACACCAAGGATCCGGACGTTCGGCAACTTCGGCTACACCGAAACCGATTTCCTGATCACCAGTGGCGCCAATAACAATCGTAAGGACGAGACCTTCGATTGGGGCCTGGGCATCATTTACGAGGTCTTGCGGTTCGCTGAGATTTCGCTTGAGTATCGGGGCCGGTCGCGTGATTCGAGCACTCGCCTTAGCGAGTACGATGATAATATCGTCGAGACCCAGGTTCGCTTGCAGTTCTAACGGTCCTTCCAGAAGCGACAATTTCATTGTCCGGGCCCGGGAACTGGGCCTTTTGGTGTGGCTCGGAAGCAGGCGCGTGGGTCACTAATATCTGCCCATAGAGTATGCGCCCTCGGCGGTGGATGCTCGTCGAGGCAGGGGCGCAGGGCGCCTTGGGCTTGAGCCCCGCCTTCCCAGTCACTTGAAATCGCGACGAGGCAATCGCAAGGCGATGAGCGAGGAATCCAGCGCAGACGGCAAAAGGGCCGAAGCAGCCCTTGAATCCTTCCCGGCCTGGTCGCAACTCACCGCCCACTATGAGCAGGCCAAGCACCTGCAAATGCGTGATCTTTTTGCCGCTGCCCCTGATCGCTTCGATCGATTGTCGCTATCCTTGCCGGGGCTGCTCCTCGATTATTCAAAGAACCGAGTCACCGAAGAAACCATGCGGCTGCTGTGCGACCTGGCTGGCCAGGCCGGCGTGGAGACTTGGCGGCAACGCATGTTTGCCGGGGAAGCGATCAACGGAACCGAGGGGCGAGCCGTTTTGCACACGGCCCTCCGCGACCGCTCTGGAAGCCCGCGCTTGGTCGCGGGCGAGGACGTCATGCCGGCGGTGCGTGCCGTCTTGACGCAGATGCGACGTTTCGTGACCGATGTCCAGGCCGGACGTTGGACAGGCTATAGCGGTAAGCCGATCCGGGATATCGTCAACATCGGTATCGGCGGGTCCGATTTGGGGCCGGTCATGGTCAGCGAAGCTCTCGCGCCCTTCGTCAGCCGCGATCTCCGGCTCCACTTTATCTCCAACGTCGACGCCAGCCAGGCGGCCGAGGTCTTTCGTCGGCTGGATCCGGAACGTGTGCTGTTCATTGTCGCTTCCAAGACCTTTACCACGCAAGAGACGCTGACCAACGCCCATACCGCACGGCGCTGGTTTCTCGACCAGGGTACCCGTGAAGACGATATCGCCCGGCACTTCGTCGCTATTTCCACCAATCGCGAGGCCGTTGCGAACTTCGGTATCGACCCCGATAACATGTTCGTATTCTGGGACTGGGTCGGCGGCCGCTATTCGGTGTGGTCGGCGATCGGATTACCGGTGGCTTTGGGCATCGGCATGGACCGCTTCGAAGAGCTTCTTGCCGGCGCTCATGCCATGGACCTGCATTTTGCCTCGGCGCCCTTGAACGCCAATATGCCGGTCATAATGGCCCTGCTTGGCATTTGGTACCGCAATTTCTTCGCCGCCGCGGCGCAGGCGGTTCTTCCCTACGACCAGTACCTGCATCGGTTTCCCGCCTACCTGCAGCAGGCCGACATGGAATCAAACGGCAAGATTGTCGGCCGCGACGGAACGCGGGTGTCACATGCCACCGGGCCGGTGGTATTTGGCGAGGCCGGAACCAATGGCCAGCATGCCTTCTACCAGTTAATTCACCAGGGCACGGACCTCGTGCCTTGCGATTTCATCGCTCCGGCGCGCAGTCACAACGCCCTTGGAGATCATCACGAAATTCTGCTGTCGAATTTCTTTGCCCAAACCGAAGCGCTGATGGCCGGCAAGTCTGAAGCTGTGGCCCGCACCGAGCTGGAGGCGGCCGGTCTCTCGGGCAGTGACCTCGATGCTCTCTTGCCGCACAAAATCTTCGACGGCAACAAACCAACAAACTCGATCCTTCTGCGCGAGGTCGATCCCTACAGTCTCGGCATGCTGACGGCGCTCTACGAGCACAAGATTTTCGTGCAGGGCATCATTTGGGGGATCTACAGCTTTGACCAGTGGGGTGTGGAACTCGGCAAACAGTTGGCCGGACGGATCCTTCCGGAACTGCAACACGACCAGCCGGTCAGCAATCACGACAGCTCAACTAATGGGTTGATAAACGCCTATAAACATTTGAGAGATATCTAGACATTCGTATAAATGTTGTTGTTTGTTATGGCGTGAGACGGGCGACTTCTGAAATCTTCGTTCAACGGCTTTGCTGTCGCGCCGTGCGATTTTCGATGAGGGCAGCGAGACAGGAGCTTGCCAATGTTCGAACGTGCCGGACCGGCCAACACCGCACCGGCCAAAATTTCGATCGAGGACTTCAACCGACTTTGCGCACAGGAGGCACCTTTCCTGAATGTTTATGGTTTCGTCACCGAAGACATCGGGATGGGAACGGCACGGGTGAGAATGCCGGCCAATGCAAACCACATTCGCCCCGGCGGCACAATTTCCGGGCCAGCGCAAATGGCGCTTGGCGATTTCACCGTCTACGCGGCGCTCTTGGGGGCCATTGGCCGCGTGCCGCTGGCCGTGACGACCAGCCTCAGCATCAATTTCCTCAACAAACCGCGGCCCGGTGACATCTTCGCCGAGGGACGCCTCATGAAACTGGGCAAACGACTGGCCGTGGCCGAAGTCTATGTCTACCCGCAAGGCTCGGACAGTCCGGTCTCGCACGTGACCGCGACCTATTCCATCCCACCATCTTCTGGTGAAACCGATCAGCCCCAATAGGACGCGGATCAACCGCCACGGCCGGTTCGCTCTCATGGCCATCTGGTCCTTCGTGGTTGCCCGCTGCTGACCGACCGCTGTCAGCAGCAGGGCGTTATGCTCGTTGGCGATCGATCCCATGTGTGTGATTGCAGCCATTGCCGATCGAGTTGGACGGGGCCGAAGCCTTGCGGCGGCGCAATCAGCCTCGGTTCTATGGGATGAAAAATGGATAGCGAACTTAAAGAGAAAGCCCAAGTATTCCGCGCGCTTCATGACCGCGATAAGCTTTTTGTCATGCCAAATGCCTGGGATGCCGGTAGTGCCAAACTGCTGGCGGGAGCCGGCTTTGCTGCCATTGCGACGACAAGTGGTGGCGTCAATTGGTCCAAGGGGCGCCGGGACTATGTCTATGAAGTCACGCGCGACGAGATGCTTTCGGCCTATGGCGAGATCGCGGGCGCGGTAGATCTGCCTGTAAGCGGCGATCTGGAGAATGGCTATGGCGATAATCCCGAGGATGTCGCCGAATCGATTCGCCAGGCAATGAGGTTTGGCATGGTCGGTGGGGGTATCGAGGATTCGACCGCGGACCCCGCTTGCCCGCTTTTTGATCTGGAAGTGGCGGTCGAGCGCATTCGTGCGGCAAGAGCCGCCGCCGATGCGAGCCAGATAGAGTTCACCATCACAGCCCGATCGGAGGCCTTTTGTGTTGGCCACCCCGAACCCCTGAAGGAAGCCATCGTGCGCGCCAACCGATATCGCCAGGCCGGCGCCGATTGCATATTCATTCCCGGACCCGAGGATCGCCAGACTATCCGTACGCTTGTCGGGGAAATCGATGCGCCACTCAGCCACGTCGTGGGCCTCGGTGATGGCGACTTGACGGTGGAGGTGCTGGCGGATCTGGGTATTCGACGCGTCAGCACCGGCGGCAGTCTGGCGCGCGCATGTTATGGCCTTCTTCAGCGTGCCGCGCGCTCCCTGTTAAGCGAGGGAAGCTACGAGTACGCGCAAGACGCCATCTCGGACGCGGATATCAACGCGTTCCTGGGGAAACACAATGTCTAAGGAATTCTGACCTCAAGCGCTGTAACCGCCGTCGACCAGGAGCTCGCTGCCAGTCGTGTAGGACGCCTGGTCCGAGGCCAGATAGAGCACGGCTTGGGCAACTTCTTCGGGGCGTGCCAGCCGGGCCATGGGGTGACGGCGGTTCAGCCGCTCGCGCAGCGTTTCCAGATCCTTGGTGCCGCCGCCCAGTACTTCCACCATACCGTCGACCATTGCGGTGTCGGCGAAGCTGGGCAGAACCGCATTGATTCTGATCTGGTATCCCTTGCCGGTGCAGTGCCGGGCCGCTGATTTGGTGAGCCCGACGACGCCGGCCTTGCTTGCCGCGTACGCGGCAAGCTGTGGCGCCGATACCTTGCCGGCGATCGAAGCCAGATTGACGATGGCGCCCCTCTTTGCCTTCATCGCCGCGATCCCGTATCTGACGCCAAGAAAGGTACCGTCCAGGTTGACGGCCATAATGCGGCGCCAGTCCTCGAGCGTGGTTTCCTCGAGGTCCTTGGCCAGTGCCACGCCGGCATTGTTGACCAGGATGTCGATGCCGCCGAAGTTGGCCTCGACGGCGGACATGGCGGCTTGCCAATCGGCCTCACGCGTGACGTCGTGGCGTAGCCAAAGGTGCGCCGCGGCACGTCTGCCGTCGGTGAGACCAAGGTCTCCGGCCGCGACCTTCGCGCCTTCGGCGCGGAAGAGTTCGATTACGGCGCCACCAATACCGCCGGCACCGCCGGTGACATAGGCGACGCGTCCTTCGAGGCACCCCATATATGGCCTACTTCGCTGCTGGCGTTCCTGAACCCAGTGTTGCAAATCATGCAGCAGGGGACAACAAGGCAACAGCAATTTTGTCAAGTACTTCAGATATTTGGATTTACGGTATTATGTTACCGCTAATCCAAATCATTCAAAAAAAAGGCAGAATTCGCATTGACAGAGGCTGGGCTTTCTCATAAAAACCGGGCGCTCGCGGTTGGCCTGGACAGGCGCCGCTTCCTCATTCGAACAATCGGGTTCCGACATGAAGACTTTTTCAGCCAAACCCTCGGACATCGAAAAGAAGTGGATTCTGATCGATGCCGACGGCGTTGTGCTGGGACGTCTGGCCTCGCAGGTCGCCATA
>JAJFGM010000833.1 GCA_021776145.1 Kiloniellaceae bacterium
CTGGGCAGTTCAATTTCGACCGGGTCATCGCCACGCCGGACATGATGGCAGTGGTCGGCCGGCTCGGCAAAATTCTTGGGCCGCGTGGCTTGATGCCCAATCCCAAGCTCGGCACGGTGACCAATGACGTCGGCGAGGCGATCCAGGCGGCCAAGGGTGGCCAGGTCGAATTCCGCGCTGAAAAGGCCGGTATCGTGCATGCCGGCGTTGGCAAGGCCAGCTTCGGCGAGGATGCGCTCATCGCCAATATCCGTGCCTTCAGCGACGCCATCAACCGCGCCAGGCCGAGCGGGGCCAAGGGGACCTACGTCAAGCGGGTCTCGGTCTCCTCGACCATGGGCGTCGGGGTGCGCGTGGATGCTGCCAGCCTCTCGACTTCGGCCTGAGGCAGGCTAAGGAAGTCGGCGCCACCCGTTGGCGCCGCGGCGGGGGGTCGGCGGTCGCCGGCTGTTCGTCAGGAAGGGCGGGGTGACCCGACTTTCCGACCTGTCCGAGACTGCAGGTGCTGATAAAGGCTTCGTGCCTTTGATGCTTAAGCCCCCAGGGGCCTGCATAGACGGGAGCAAAGAGTTTCGCGCGCCCCTTTTTTTGCAAGGGGGGCCGAGGCTTGAACTTCCGGGACAGGCGAACCGGGCTTCCGGTGCACGCCGGAAGTCCTCGTGCGAACCGGCCGAGCGGGCCGCAGTGGAATTTCCACCGTACCGCGAGGCCATTTACGAGTGGAAGTGATCAGTGGACCGATCTCAGAAAGAGCAACTGGTCGCCGATCTCAACAAAACCTTCGGGGAAACGAGCCTCGTCGTGGTGACCCAACAGTCGGGTATGACCGTGGCCGAGGCTTCCGATCTTCGCAGGAAGATGAGAGAGGCGGGAGCCCGCTATCGGGTCTCCAAGAATCGGCTCACGCGTCGCGCTCTCGAGGGCACGAAGTTCGAGGCGCTTCAGGCGCTGTTCACCGGGCCGACGGCGATTGCCGTTTCGGAAGACCCGGTGGCGGCGGCGAAGATTTGCGTCGAGTTCGCCAAAGGCAATGAAAAGCTGACCGTCGTTGGAGGATCGCTCAATGGTGAGCTGCTGGATGCCGCAGGCATCGGCTCGCTGGCCAAGCTGCCCTCTCTCGACCAACTGCGAGGCAAGCTTATCGGTGTATTGCAGGCGCCGGCCACCAAATTGGCCGGTGTTGCGCAGGCACCCGCGGCGAAACTGGCACGGGTTTTCAGCGCTTATGGCTCTCAGGACGAGGCCGCGTAAGCCACCTACGAGGACACAAAGTTCAAGCCTAGGAGAAAATGAAAATGGCTGATTTGGATAAACTGGTTGATGAGCTTTCCAAGCTCACTGTGATTGAGGCGGCCGAGCTGGCCGGAAAACTGGAAGAGACCTGGGGCGTTTCGGCGGCCGCACCCGTTGCCGTCGCGGCCGCGGGCGGCGCTGGCGAAGCTGCCGAGGCAGAGGCCGAGAAGACCGAGTTCGACATTATACTTGCCGCTTTCGGCGACAAGAAGATCAATGTCATCAAAGAAGTCCGGGCGATGACCGGACTCGGTCTGAAGGAAGCCAAGGACCTGGTCGAATCCGCGCCCAAGGCGATCAAGGAAGGTGCCAGCAAGGACGAAGCTGAAGCGCTGAAGAAGAAGCTCGAGGATGTTGGTGCGACTGTCGAGCTCAAGTAGCTTGAGGCCGCAACAACAAGTAACGGCTCGGTCGGCGCGGGACGCAATGTCCCGCGCCGTGCCGGCCTTGCGCGCGTCCGTGTTGGCGGAAGGCGCGCAGTAAGAACAAGCCCGAAGCGGGGTCGGGGCGAAAAAAGTGGACCCCGTGGCATGACGCCGGGACCGAGCCTTTAGGGGGCGGTCAAGGCGGCGCCGAGTATGCGAAACCGGCTGTCATTGGGCGCCGGAAACGACGCGAACGAGGACGTGATGAAGATGGCGAGTTCCTTTACCGGCCGCAAGCGTATCCGCAAGAATTTTGGCAAGATCTCCGAGATCACCGAGATGCCGAACCTGATCGAGGTGCAAAAGACCTCGTACGATCAGTTTCTGCAGATGGGTGTGTCGATGGCAGACCGCAGCACAACCGGTCTGCAGGAAGTCTTCGTATCGGTCTTTCCGATCCGTGACTTCTCCGAGCGCTCGGAATTGCAGTTCGTGCGCTACGAGCTGGAAGAGCCGAAATACGACGTCGAGGAATGCCAGCAGCGCGGCATGACCTATGCGGCACCGCTCAAGGTCACGCTGCGCCTGGTTGTCTGGGATGTCGACGAGGATACCGGTGCGCGGTCGATCCGCGACATCAAGGAACAGGACGTCTACATGGGCGACATGCCCTTGATGACGCCGCACGGCACCTTCGTCGTCAATGGCACCGAGCGTGTCATCGTCTCGCAGATGCACCGCAGCCCTGGCGTCTTCTTCGATCATGACCGGGGCAAGACGCACAGCTCCGGCAAGTATCTTTTCGCGGCTCGCGTCATTCCCTACCGCGGCTCCTGGCTCGACTTTGAATTCGATGCCAAGGACCTGCTCTTTGTGCGTATCGACCGCCGCCGTAAGCTGCCGGCGACGACGCTGTTGCTGGCGCTCGATTCCGATGACACCGAGGCGCTGCGCGAGAAGCGCGCCGAGGACGACGCCGGGCTCGAACCGCACGAAGCGCAGGGATTGTCGCCGCAGGATATCCTCGACTACTTTTATGACTCCGTCACCTATGTGCGTTCCGACGACGGATGGCGCACGCCTTTCGATCCCGACCGCATGCGCGGTGTCAAACTCACGCTCGATCTCATCGACGCCGACAGCGGCAAGGCGGTCGCCGAAGCTGGCGCCAAGATCACGCCGCGGCTGTCGCGCAAACTTATCGATGCCGGTCTGAAAGATCAGTTCGTGCCCAGCGAGGAGTTGATCGGCCACTACGTGGCGCAGGACTTCATCAACGAAGAGACCGGCGAGGTCCTCTGTGAAGCCGGCGATGAGCTCAGCGAAGAGATGATCGCGATTCTGGTCGAACACGGCGTCACCGAATTGCCGGTCCTGGCCATCGACCACATCAATGTCGGCGGCTACATGCGCAACACCCTGGCGGCCGACAAGAACACCAGCCGCGAGGAGGCCCTGGTCGACATCTACCGGGTCATGCGTCCGGGCGAGCCGCCAACCCTGGAAACGGCGGAAGCCATGTTCAAGGGGCTGTTCTTCGACAGCGAGCGTTACGATCTTTCCGCCGTCGGCCGTGTCAAGATGAATGCCCGTCTCGGCTTCGAGACCGAGGACAAGGTGCGCACACTGCGTAAGGCCGACATTCTTGCCATTCTCAAGATCCTCGTTGGCTTGAAGGACGGTAAGGGCGAGATCGATGACATCGATCATCTCGGCAACCGCCGCGTTCGATCGGTCGGCGAGCTGCTGGAGAATCAGTACCGTGTCGGCCTGCTGCGCATGGAGCGCGCCATCAAGGAGCGCATGAGCTCGGTCGAGATCGATTCGGTGATGCCGCACGACCTCATCAACGCCAAGCCGGCAGCGGCCGCGGTGCGTGAATTCTTCGGTTCATCGCAGCTGTCGCAGTTCATGGATCAAACCAATCCGCTGTCCGAGATCACCCACAAGCGGCGCCTGTCGGCGCTTGGCCCGGGCGGTCTGACACGCGAGCGCGCCGGTTTCGAGGTGCGCGATGTGCACCCGACCCACTACGGCCGGATCTGCCCGATCGAGACGCCGGAAGGCCCGAACATCGGCCTCATCAACTCGCTCGCGACCTATGCGCGGGTCAACCAGTACGGTTTC
>JAJFGM010000834.1 GCA_021776145.1 Kiloniellaceae bacterium
TGCTGCGGAACCATCACACTAGAACAAAATGTTCTGTGTCCTTTTGACCCTGATATTCAAGTGACTGAATTTCAAGATCAAAAGGACACTGGGGCTTCTGATACACGAAATGCTGCAGCGCCGCAAACTCACTAAATTCGCGACCGCGCGGGCGCTGGCTACATCACGGCGCCGATCAGCCAGGGCACGAACTCGTAGTCGCCGAGCCCCTGCGCCTCGGACTTCGAGGGCCGACCGGAGGCGACTTCGAGCAAAAGCTCGAAGATCTCGCGTCCGACGTCCTCGATCGCCAGGCCGGCGTCGGTGATTCGCCCGGCGTTGACGTCCATGTCGCCGGTTTGGCGCTCGTAGAGGGCCGAGTTCGTGGCGATCTTGATGGTTGGCGCCGGCTTCGAACCGAAGGCCGAGCCGCGCCCCGTCGTGAAGCAGATCAGATTGCAACCGCTGGCGATCTCGCCGGTCACCGACGCCGGGTCGTAGCCGGGGCTGTTCATGAAACAAAAGCCCTTGCGGTCGATCGGCTCGCCGTAGTCGTAGACCCCCATGAGCGGCGTCGTCCCGCCCTTGGCCACGGCGCCTAGGGATTTCTCCAGGATCGTCGAGAGTCCGCCGCGCTTGTTGCCTGGGCTCGGATTGTTGTTCATCGAGCCCTTGTTGCGCTTGACGTAGTCCTCCCACCACAGGATGTGGTCGACCAGCTTGCGACCCGTCGCCGCGTCGCATGCGCGCCGCGTCAAGAGGTGTTCGGCACCATAAACCTCCGGCGTTTCCGCCAGCACGCCGGTGCCGCCCTGGGCGACCAGCAGATCGACGGCGTGGCCGAGGGCCGGGTTGGCGGTGATGCCGGACCAGGCGTCCGAGCCGCCGCACTGCAGCCCCAGCATGATCTCCGAGGCCGGACAGGGCTCGCGCTGAATCGCGTTGGCATGCGGCAGCATGGCGTGCACCATCTCGACGCCCTTGGCGACCGTCGGCTTGAGGCCCCCCGTGCTTTGGATGTTCATGCTCTTTAGAAGTGGCCCCTGCTCCAAACCGTAGGCCTCGAAAAGGAAGTCGAGCTGGTTGGACTCGCAGCCAAGGCCGACCATGAGCACACCCGTCACGTTGGGATGGCGGGCATAGCCCCACAGCAGCCGTTGCAGGGCGGCGAAACCCTCGCCGTCGCCCGCCATGCCGCAACCGGTGCCGTGCGCGAAGGCGACGACGCCATCGACATTGGGGTAGGCCGCCAGTTCTTCCGGCCCGAAGGCGTCGGCGATATAGTGCGCCGCCGTCGCCGAGCAATTGACCGAGGTCAGCACGACGACGTAGTTGCGGGTTCCGACGCGGCCGCTCTTGCGGCGATAGCCCATGAAGGTCGCGCGCGCATCCGGCGCCACCGGCTCGACCGGACGCATATCGGTGGCGAACTCGTAGTCGTGCGCCGTATTGCGGAATTCCAGATTGTCGGTATGCACGTGATCGCCGGCGGCGATGTCCTCGGCGGCATAGCCGATGAGTTGCGCGTACTTGCGCACCGCCGCGCCCTTGGCGATGTCCTGGGTCGCGATCTTGTGGCCCGAGGGGATCAGCGCCCGTGTCGTCACCTCCTCGACCGCCACGCCGGCCTCCAGGCTGCGCACGGCGATGACCACGTTGTCGGCCGGAGCCAGCCTGACCGTTTTGGATGTCGACATTGGGGATCCCATCTCTTGCCGCGTGGAATGATCTTGCCGCCGCATCATAGACGTCTGGCGTGGCGGATCGCCAGCGGCATCGGGGTGATCTCGCCCTTGTAGGCCGCCAAGGCGGATTTGCCCAGCATCCAGATACCGCGAAGCGACGCGGGAACTGAGCCTGAAAATATAAACCTTCTATCGCAACCGCCCCGGTTGCCGCACTTTTCCCGACAAAGGTGTCTGCGTTCTATGCCGGATTCTATGCCGGCGACGTCGCGGGCACGCACAAACTTTCCCGCATTCGCTTGATGGCCTCCGACGGAGCATCGTTCTCCACCATCAGGCGGAAGAGCTCGCTGTTGAGGTGGGCGATGATTTCCGGATCGGTGACCGGCGTGGTCTGGCCCGGGTCTTTCTCGAGGTCGTAGAGCACGGTGTTCGTGTCCTCCATCTTTTCCGGAAAATGGAAGGAGTGAGTCTTGGAATCGGCCTTCGATTTATGCGCGACACGGAGCAACGGCACGCCCTTGGTAAAGTTGAAAGGCGCGACCAGACTGGCGCTCTTCAGCTCCTCGACGGTGAACATCTTGGTCATGTGCATAGGCATGAGCGTGTATTGATAGAGGTCCTGATTTTTCATGTCCTTGGGGTAACAGAAATAGGTGTAGCGCCCGTCGACGACATTGATGCCGCCGCCCCAATAGCCAAAAATCGCAGTCCGCCGCGCCGGGCTGTCCGCTTCGAGCAGCGGCAAGAGCGATATGCCCTCAACCTCTTCGGGAACCGGGGCGCCGTACAGCTCGCAAAATGTCGGCATCAGATCGACGCTTTGTGTCAGGCTACGGCGGCGTTCTCCGGCTCTGCTCATGTGATCGGGGTGATGGACGAAAAGCGGAATGTGGGAAATTTCCTCGTAGAGCGGCATCCGGTTCTTCGCCCACCAGTCGTGCTCGCCGAGCAGGAATCCGTGGTCCGTGGTCACGATCAGCGCGGTGTCGTCCCACATGTTGTGGGCGTCGAAGTAGTCGAGGAATTGCCCCAGGAGATCGTCGCACAGGCTGAGAAGCGCGAAATAATTCGCCCGCAGCTCGTCGATCTCATCCTGCGGCTCGGTGACCCGTTCGTAGCGCGGCCAATCGAGGATCGGGCCTTCGTAGTTCGTCTTGAATTTCTCTCGGCAGCGTTCCGGCGCGAAAAACGGCTCGTGCGGATCGAATGTTTCGATCTGCAGCAACCAATTGTCGGCGGCGCGGTTGATATCGAGGAAATCGTACCCGGCCTTGAAGCACTGTACCGACGGGAAGTCTTCCTCGTCTTTTATGAACTCCCGATTGATCATGTAGTTGTAGGGGTTCTGCTTCGAATTCGTATCGTTCTGGCTCGGGTGGTATTTTTCACGGATGCGCTCGATCGGCGAGGTCAGCAGCACTTTCCAGGGATCGGATTCCTGGCCGCGAATGAACTCAAAGGAGTTGTAGCGGCTGTGATAGGTGGCGCCGCCATCCTCCCAGTAGTGATAGTGGTCGGAGATCAGATGCGAATGCGCACCGGCGGCCTTGAGCAGTTCGGGAAAGGAGTTGTCGAACGGCTCCAGCGGGCCCCAGGAGCGATGCAGGAAACTGTGGCGACCGGACTGCATGTCGCGGCGCGCCGGCATGCAGGGCATGGAGCCGATGTAGTGGTTGTCGAAGGTGACGCAGCGCTCGGCCAGCCGGCGAAAATTTGGCGTTTCCATGACGCGACCGCCGTAGGGCTCCAACATCAGGCGATTGAGCGAATCGAAGAGCAGAAAGACCGTTTTCATTTTACATCACCCTATTGTCTAGCTTGCATTGTCTGGCTTGCGATCATCCCGTTGGGTCGGCTTGGCGAAGCTCGCAAAACAGAGCCTTTCGTCGGCGCGTCATTCGATGCGCAACCCGGACTCCGGGTCGAAGACGTGCACATGTTCGGCGTCGAAGGTCAGGTACAAGGCCTCGTTGTCGGCGAATTCGCGCACCTCGGGCAAGCGCACCTTGACCAGGTTCTCGCCGACACTGAGGTTCAACAGCATGCTCTCGCCGAGGTTCTCCGAGAGGTAGAGGGTCGCGGCCAGCCCGGAGGCGGCGAGAGAGATGTGCCCGGGTCGGGCGCCGACAATGATCTTTCCGGCGGGGCATTGCGGCAATCTCGGCAACTCGAAGCGATGGTCGCCAATCGACACCCAGCGTCCATCGAGGTGTCCTTCGATCAGGTTCATTGGCGGACTGCCGATGAACGCGGCAACGTCGACGTTGCGCGGCCTGTTGAACACCTCTTCCGGCGTGCCGACCTGAGCGATGTTGCCGTCCAAGAACACCGCCATGCGGTCGGCGATCGTCATCGCTTCTTCCTGGTCGTGGGTCACGTAGACCGTGGTTACATTGAGCGATCTCTGCAGCTTCTTGAGTTCGACACGGGTCTCCAGCCGCAACTGCGCGTCGAGGTTGGAGAGCGGCTCGTCGAGAAGAAACAGCTTCGGCTGCCGCACGATGGCGCGCGCCAAGGCGCAGCGCTGCTGCTGACCGCCGCTCAGTTCTCCGGGCCGCCGATGCAGCAAATGATCGATCTTCACTGTTGCCGCGGCCTCGCGCACGAGGCCTGGAATGCGATCTTTCGCGACCCCGTCCATCTTCAAGGGAAACCCGATATTGGCTTCCAGCGTCATGTGCGGATAAAGCGAATAGTTCTGAAAAACCATGGCCACGTCGCGTTCGCCCGGCGGCGCGTAGGTGACATCGACATCGTCGACGGTCATCGTGCCCTCGTCGGGTATTTCGAGGCCGGCGATGACACGCAGGGTCGTTGTTTTTCCCGATCCCGACGGCCCCAGCAGCGCGAAGAACTCGACCGCTTCGATATCCAGATCGATGCCGCGCAAGGCTTCGAACGACCCGAAGCTCTTGCGGATGCCGCGCAGGACGACACGTCCACCGTGGCTGCGGCCCGTAGTGTCGCTCATCGCCGCCCTCCCCCCTTGACGGCGCCGACGGTCAGACCCTTGACGATCTGCTTCTGCGCGGCGATGCCGATAACGATCATCGGCACCATGGCGACGAGCGCGGCGGCGCTGAGCTTTGCCCAAAGCGTCTGTTCGACGGATACGAAGTTGTACATCGCGACGGTGACCGGCCGCACCGTATTGCCGCCGAGTTGAACGGCAAAGAGAAACTCGTTCCAGGCATTGAGAAACACGAAAATTACCGTCACCGCGATGCCGCCGCGCACTTGCGGCAAGATAATATGCCACAGGGTCTGCAGCCGGCTGGCCTTGTCGAGGAAGGCCGCCTCCTCCATTTCCCAGGGAATATCTTCCATGTAGGACACCATCAGCCAGATGGCGAAGGGCAGAGAAAATGTCAGATAGACGATAACCATGCCCTGGTAGGTGTCGAGCCATCCGATTTTATTGAGAATCAAAAAGTAGGGAATGACCAGGCCGACCGGCGGCACCATCTGCGTCGCCAGGGTATAGAAACCAATGCGCTTCTTGCCGCGCAAATCCAGACGCGCAAAGGCATAGGCGGCCGGAACGGCGATCAGAATGGTCAGGACCGTCGTCGCCGACGAGACAATCAAGCTGGTGACCAGGCTTGGCAGGATTGAAATGCCGCCGAACAGCGCGTCTTTGTAGTTCAGGAGGGTCGGTTCGAAGATGACCCGGGGCGGATAGGCCAAGACCTCCGCTTCCGACTTCAGGGATACGATGACCGCCCAGACCAGCGGAAAGACCCAGACGAACAGCAACAGCGACGCGACGCCGAACAGCACAGCGGTGCGCAGCGACCTGGATAGCTTGCGGGGATCCGTCATCGCCATGTTCAGCCGCGCCTCGCGGTTCGCAGGTGAAACAGAACACCGGAGACGCCGAGCGTGATGATCAGAAGCGAGACGGCGAGCGCCGAGCCGTACCCGAAGTTCAATTCGACGAAGGAGGTCTTATAGGCATAGAGGTTGAGGATCTCCGATGCCGTCCCAGGCCCGCCGCCTGTCGCCGCGAAGATGGCCGCAAAGGCCGACAGCGCGATCATCGAGCGCATGATCACCACAATGACGATCGCTGGACGGATAAGCGGAAGCGTGATGTGGATGAATCGCTGAATCGCGTTGGCCCGATCGATGCGCGCCGCTTCGAAGACATCGGGCGGCAAGGAGGCAAGGCTGGCGAGCAGAACCAGAAACGCAAAGGGCGTCCACTGCCAGGTGTGGATGATGATGACCGACACCAGCGCCGGTGTTGGCGCGCCGAGCCAGTTGACCGACTCGAAACCAAACAGGCGGACGACAAAATCGACGATACCGAACTCCGGCGCCAGCATCAGCGTCCGCCAAAACAAACCGACGACCACGGGCGCCAACACGATGGGCAAAATCGCGACGATGCGAAAGAGCCACTGTCCGGTCGGGATCTGCATAACCATGAGCGCCAGGCCAAGGCCGATCGCCAGCTGCAGGAATACCGAACTTAAGGTGTAGATCGCGGTCAGCTGCAAGGAATGCCAGAACCGGGCATCGCTCATCATTGCGACATAGTTGTCCAACCCGGCAAAGCCGTTGAGAAACGGCATCGCCAGGTTGATGTGCTGAAACGAACTCCAGATCAGGTAGGCAAGCGGAAAGGTCGTCGTCAGGATCAGTACCAGCAGGCCGGGGCTTACCATGAGAAAAGCAAAGCCGCTTTCCCCGGTAAACCAACCGTCCCGCCGGCGCGGTCCCCTCGCCTCCGATGGCGAAGCCACGAACTAGGCTTTCAGGATTCTCTCGATCTTGCTTTGCGCATCGTTGAGCGCATCGACAACACTTGCTTGGCCGACAAGGCTGGCTTGGATCGCCGTCGCCATGGTGTCGCCGACCGCCGGCCATTGTGGCAGCCGCGGACGCCACTCGACGTCGGTATCCTCCTTGAAAGACGTCGTCGCCGCGGAAATGAAGTTGTGGCCCGCGGCCTCGAGAACCGCTTGATAGGCGTTCATTTCCCAGACCGACGTCCGGTTCGCGCCGGTCCGCTTGTAGGCGCCGGGGAAGGCATAGGAGGTCGCGACTTGCGTTTCCTTGGACGCGGCCCACTGGATGAACAGCCAGGTCGCCACCTTGTCCTTGTCGGACAACGCGGCATTGATCGGGAAACTCCAGTTCCAAATCGAGGCCACACGTTTTCCCGATGGGCCCTTTGGCCAGCGGGCAAAACCGATCTTGCCGACGACCTTGGATTTCTCCGGGTTTGCGATTACGGCGGCGGAACCGTGCGCATCGATATAGGAAGCCACCGTGCCCTGGCCGAAAGCGTCGGCTATATCGGGCCAGTTCCAGTTTTCCACGCCCGTGGGCGCATAGTTGTTCAGAAGTTGGACATACCATTCCAAGGCCGCGACGGCTTCCGGACCGTTGACCGTCATTTTGCCGCTGGCATCGAACCACTCTCCGCCGAAGGCCCGGAATATGGACGGATAAATGTACATGTTCTGGCCGGCACCACGGAAACCGCGCAGGGCCGCGCCCCAAAGACGGTTGTCGGGATCATGCGCCTTGCCGGCATTGGACATGAACTCGTCAAGCGTTTCCGCCGGTTGCAGACCCAGTTTGTCGAAGACATCCTTGCGGTAGACCTGAATGGTCGCCTCGCCGTCGTAGGGAATGCCGTAAGGCCTGCCCGCCACCGACGTGGCGCCGCGCCAACCGGCGAGAATATCCTCGTACTGGAACCAGGCATCGTCGGTCAGCTTGTCGTTGCCGAGGTATGAATCCAGAGGATCGACCCAATTGTTGGCGACGTACAAAGGATAGTACATCGGATCGGCGGCATGGCTGGCCCAGGTGCCGGTACCCGTGGAGAGGTCGAGCACGGCCTTCTGGCGGATCTGGCCCGGCGGTGTCATTTCCAAACGCGCGTCGATGCCGGTGAGCTCGGCAAAGTCCGGCAGGACCGCCTCGAGGTTCTTGAAGTAGCCGGCCGGAATGACGCCGATGGTGATCTTGGCGCCTTTCGCCTGACCCCAGTCGATCTTGGCAGAGCGCAGGGACTCCATGTTCATGCCCGCGCTCGCGGCCTGCGTCCGCCCGCCGAGAAGGCTCGAAGAGGCCATGAACGCCAAGCCAGACGCCGCGGTTTTCAATAGTCGACGCCGTGTCTTCCCGCGTGAATCAAGTTTCGCGGGCCGCGCTTTTCGATCGGTCATTTCGCTTCCTCCCTGTCGCTTCGCTATGTAACTTGCGTCCCATGCCATTACCGCGGCGCTTGCAAGAAACAGCATGACAAGAGCGCCCGGCGAATATACTAAACATTCCTACAATAGGATGTTTGGTGCAAGGGATGAATCAATGCACGCGAAAAACTCTGGTGAGCAATTGCCAAAGTTCGGCAACGTGCCAATTCCCATCTACGTGCAACTGGCGGATCTGATGCGCCAGCGCATCGCCAAGGGATACTGGGCGCCGGGCGACGCCTTGCCATCGATCGAGGATCTCACGCGGGAATTCAAGGTCGCGCGGGTAACGGTCCGCCATGCCATCAAACTCTTGGCCGGGGAAGGCCTGCTTTCGCCGCAGCGCGGTCGCGGCACCTTTGTTACGGCCGCTGCCGGTCGCGAGCGCAAACTGGTGGTCGAGACCACGCTCGACGATCTGGTCGCGATGTACCGCGGCGATACGCCGGAGCTTTCGAATATCATCGAATCCGACGAGCAACCGATCCTGACCGACAAGGACGGCAAGGCCGCGCCGCACTATTTTCATATGCGGCGGATCCATTCGCGCGCCGGCGAGCGCTACTGTGTCGTATCGATCTTCATCGACGACCGGGTTTTCCAACTCGCCCCCGAAAGGCTCCGACG